>CALJIC010000229.1 GCA_937974195.1 uncultured Roseiflexaceae bacterium
CGGCATCGGCGTGGCCAAGACCTTCCGGCAGGAGCCGGCGATCTACGCCGAGTTCCTCGAGGTGAACGACCGCTCGCGGCGCGTCAACACGCAGACGCGCTACGTCTTCAGCAGCATCTTCCCGATCCTGAACATCCTGGCCGGCGTCGGCACCGCCTGCCTGGTCTACTTCGGCGTGGCGGCTATCCGCGACGGCTCGCTCTCGGCCGGGAGCTGGTATCTGTTCATCCAGGGGCTGATCCTGTTCTGGTTCCCGCTCACCAGCATCGCCTCGTTCTGGAGCCAGTTTCAGCTCGGCCTGGCGGCGGGCGAGCGCGTGTTCGCGCTGATCGACGCCGAGCCGCGCGTGATCCAGACCGACAGCGTGATGCCGCCGCAGCTCAGGGGCGAGATCCGCTTCGAGGGGGTGGACTTCAGCTACGCGGAGGACGCGATCGCCTCCTCGGGGCCGTGGGTGCTCCAGAACTTCAACCTGCACATCCGTCCCGGCGAGACGCTGGCGCTGGTCGGGCACACCGGCAGCGGCAAGTCCAGCATCGCGAAGCTGATCGCGCGCTTCTACGAGTTCCAGCGCGGCCGGATCACGATCGACGGGGTGGACATCCGCGCGCTCGACCTCGAGGCGTACCGGGCGCGGCTCGGGATCGTCACCCAGACGCCGTTCCTGTTCGAGGGCACCGTGCGCGAGAACATCCGCTACGGGAGGCCGGAGGCGACCGACGAGGAGGTGCTCGCGGCGGCCAGGAAGGTCGGCGGCGGCGACTGGATGGCCAGCCTGCCGAACGGGCTGGACTCCGAGGTGGGCGAGCGCGGCGGCAGCCTCTCGATGGGGCAGCGGCAGCTGATCGCGCTGGCGCGCGTGCTGCTCCAGGACCCGGCGATCGTGATCCTCGACGAGGCGACCGCCAGCGTGGACCCGCTCACCGAGGCGCTCATCCAGGAGGGGCTCGACGCAGTGCTGGCCGACCGGACGTCGATCGTGATCGCCCACCGCCTCTCGACGGTCCGCAGCGCCGACCGGATCATCGTGCTGCGCCAGGGGCAGATCCTGGAGGAGGGCAGCCACGACGACCTGCTCGCGCGCGGTGGGCACTACGCCGAGCTGTACAACACCTACTTCCGCCACCAGAGCCTGGAGTACATCGAGTCCGCGCGCCGCGCGGCGTGACCTGTGGGCGGCGACGAGATCCGCGGGCGAGCGGGGCCGGCACTGCCGGCCCCGCTCGCTATGCGCCCTCGCCGAGGACGTAGCGCGCCGGCCGGCTCCCCGGCTCGCGCCGGATCGCACCCCGCCCCTCGAGGCGCTCGACGTGCCCGCTGAAGGCGAAGCACAGCTCGATGTTGACCGCCTGCGGCCACCCCCCGATCCGCGGGCCGCAGCGGTCGATCAGCTCGCGCAGCGTCCGCGGCCCGGCGCGCAGCTCGTCGAGGATGGCCGCATCCGCCCGCTCCACGAAGCGGCGGCTCTCCTCCAGCTGCGCCCTAGTGATCGTGATCGTCGTCGTCCATGCCCATCGCACCCATCGAGCCCATGGCGCCCATTCCTCCCATGGCGCCCATTCCTCCCATGGCGCCCAGCGCCTGCTTCGCCTCGATGTTGCGCTCGGCGTTGCCGCAGCCGCCCTCGCCGCTCGGCCGGACGTGCGGGCCGGCGCGATCCTCAAGCCCCTTCCAGGCGTACGGGTCGCGCCCGGCCACCAACACGATGTCGCGGTAGTCGGCCGTGGCGATCGACTGGCCGGGCTGGAAGCCCATCCACGGCAGCAGCGACTCGGCGCTCATGTAGTGGTTCACCAGCGAGCGCCGGAAGCCGGACGGGGCGTAGTTCGGCAGCGAGCGGTGCAGCAGGTAGCCGTTGAAGAAGACGATGCTGCCCTTCTTCACCTCCACCGGCACGGCGTCGTCGTCGGTGTACGGGTAGTAGATCGCCTCGCCGGTGCAGTCGAAGCGCCGGTCGTCGTGCTTGCGCTGCGGCCAGATGATGCCGTGGCGGTGCGAGCCGGGGATGACCCACAGACAGCCGTTCTCGACCGTCGCGTCATCCATGGCGATCCAGGCCCCGGTCAGCGAGCGGTCGCGGGTCGGGATGAAGTACTCGTCCTGGTGCCACGCCTGGCCCGGCTTGCCGGAGGCCTTGATGAACAGCATCGACTGCATGCACTTCACATTCGGCCCGATCACCCTGGTCAGCACCTCGACGATCGCCGGGTGGGCGAGCGCCTGGTACATGCGCTCAGAGATCTTGTGCGGGAAGTGGATGCACAGGTAGCGCCGCAGCACATCGAGGTCGGACTCGCCCGGCTCAGCCGGCGTGACGCCGCGCACCGCGCCGCGCTCGCCGCGGCAGATCTGCGTCGCCTCGGCGTTCAGCTCGTCTATCTCGGCTTCGTCCAGCGCGCCCTCGATCACGATGAAGCCGTGCTCCTGGTAGAAGAGCGCGGCCTCCGCTGTCATCGGCAGGCGGTAGTATCCCGCCGGGGCCCGCCCGTCCAGCCACGACGCCCAAGGGGCCAGACGCCGCTCGTTCGCCAGCTGGTTGAGGCTCGCCTGTGCGACCATAGTCACTCCTCCGTTCAGTTCATCTGAGGCCCAGGGTTCGAAGAGAAGGCTGTCGCTACCGGCTCTGCCGACAGCCATCCTGCTCAGCCGGACGGTGGGCGGCCGAGAACGATCGCCTCGGTGAACCGCGCTGCATGTCTATGATGAACATCATAGCAGCGATCGCGCTACAATAGATGCCTATGGCGATCACAAACCTATCCAGAATAAACCGCCGCCGCGCCGCGCCCGCGGTGACCTTCGGCGATGTGGTGTACCCGCAGGGCGGGATGCTCGGGCCGCGGGTGCAGCAGGACTACCAGCTGGTGATCATCTACGAGGGGGAGGCGCGCGTGCAGGTGGAGTCGGACGAGCTGACTGTGCTCAGCCAGCATGTGGCGCTGCTGCTGCCGGGGCGCCGCGAGACGTTCCAGTTCGCGCGCGAGCACGCGACCCACCACACCTGGTGCGCCGTCACGCCGCAGGCCGTCCCGCCCGACATCCAGGAGGCCGCCGCGCGCCTGCCGAGCTGCCTGCCGCTGACGCACCGCATTCACACGCTGGTGGAGTACGGCCTGTCGCTGCCGCCGGGCCTGCCGGGCGTCACCGACCAGCTGCTCCTGGCGGTCGGGCTGGCGGCGCTGCGGGCCTATCTGTTCGAGGCGGAGCTCGCGCGCCAGGCGAGGGATGTGCCGGAGGCGGTGCGCCGCGCCCTGCACTGTATGGAGGCGCACCTCGCCGAGCCGCTCGACCTGGCGCGTATCTCGCGGGCCGCGAGCGTGACGCCGCAGCACCTGATCCGGCTGTTCCGCCGCCACCTGGGGCTGACGCCGGCGCGCTATCTCTGGCAGCTGCGGACGCGGCGCGGCGTCGAGCTGCTGGGGGAGACCGGCCTCTCGATCGAGGCGATCGCCGAGCGGGTGGGCTTCCAGTCGCCGTTCCACTTCTCCCGGCTGGTGCGCCGGTCCTACCAGCGCTCGCCGCGCGAGCTGCGGCGGCTGCTGTGGCAGGGGGGCAGCGTCGAGGTGTAGCCGCCCGGCCGCCTGAGCGACGCCTTTGTGTTCGGGCTGGGCTGGGCTAGGCTGAGGAGGAGGCGACGAGCACAAAGAAGCCCTCCGCGCTGTGCGGAGGGCCGATCTCTGGTGTGACGAGCGCGCGCCTACTTGGCCTGGGCGGCCTTCGCGGCGACGAGCTTCCGGACCAGGCGCGACTTGCGGCGGGCAGCGTTGTTCTTGTGGATGATGCCCTTGACGGCCGCCTTATCGAGCGTGCGGCACGCCTCGCGGACGGCCTCCTCGCTCGGCTGGCCGGAGAAGATCAGCTGCTCGGCCTTCTTGATCAGCGTCTTCACGCGCGAGCGGTACATGCGGTTGCGCAAGGCGCGGCGCCGGTTGGAACGGATGCGCTTCTCTGCGGACTTGGTGTTCGCCAAAGCGGTGTCTCTCCCCTGTATAATAGCCCTGCTGATGATGAGCGGGAGCGCGCACCGCCCCCGCCCACACTGAACGCGGATTATAGCAGAAAGCACGGCCGGGCGCAACTCTGCCGGCCGCCCCTATGCGCAGCAGGGCCATCTTCAACACACTGATCGTCGCCGCCGGATACCTGCTGAGCCGGGTGCTCGGGCTGGCGCGCGATGTCATCATCGGAGCGCAGTTCGGCACCAGCCCCGCGCTGGACGCCTTCCGGGCTGCGTTCACCATCCCCGACCTGATCTACCTGGTGGTGGCCGGCGGCGCGCTCGGCTCGGCCTTCATCCCGGTCTTCTCGGAGCACCTCGCCGGCGGCGACCAGACCCGCGCCTGGCGGCTGGCGAGCGGCGTGCTGAACCTGGCGCTGGCCGGGCTCGTGGCGAGCTGCGTGCTGGTGGCGCTGCTGGCGGACCCGCTGGTGGCGCTGACGGTGGGCCGCGGCTTCGATGCCGAGCAGCAGCGGCTGGCGGCCTCGCTGATGCGCCTGCTGCTGATCCAGCCGGCGCTGCTCGGGATCGGCGGGCTCGCCAAGGCGACGCTCGAGTCGTTCGAGCGCTTCACGCTCCCGGCGGTCGGCTCGAACCTCTACAACCTGGGGATCATCGGCGGCGCGCTGCTGCTCGCGCCCTGGCTGGGGATCTACGGGCTGGTGTGGGGCGTCAACATCGGCGCGGCGCTGTTCCTGCTGGTGCAGCTGCCCGGGCTGCGGGCGGTGGGGGCGAGGTACATCGTGTCCGCGGAGGACACGGAGCGCACGGAGGGGTCCGCGGAGGGCACGGAGCGCACGGAGAGTAGGGCCGGTGGGCGCTCGAAGGTGGCGGTCAGCCCGCAGGCGTCTCCGCTCCGTGTCCTCCGTGATCTCCGCGGATCGGGGGTGACGCGGGTGCTGCGGCTGCTCGGCCCGCGCCTGATCGGCCAGTCGGCCTGGCAGATCAACTTCATCGCCATGGCGAGCTTCGCCTCGACCCTCGGCGCCGGCGCGGTGGCGGCCAACGTGTACGCGCTGCAGCTGATGATGCTGCCGCACGGGCTGATCGCGCTGAGCCTCGGCACGGTGCTGTTCCCGCAGATGTCGCGCCTCTACGCCTCGGGCGAGCTCGATGCGCTGCGGCGGGCGGCGCTGGGCGGGGTGCGCAGCGTGCTCTTCCTGGCGCTCCCCGCGAGCGCGCTCCTGGCGACGCTGCCGCTGCTGATCCTGCGGCTGCTGTTCCAGCGCGGCGCCTTCGACGCGGACTCTGCGGCGCTGACGGCGGCGGCGCTCACGACGTACGCGCTGGGGCTGTGGGCCTTCGCCGCCGCCGAGATCCCGGTGCGCGCCTTCTACGCCATGCAGGACACGCGCACGCCGGTGCGGGTGGCGCTCGGCGCGGTGGCGCTGAACATCGCGCTCGCCTGGGCGCTCCTCCGGGCCGGCATGGGCGTCGCAGGTCTCGGGCTGGCCTTCAGCGCGGCGAACGCGTGTGAGGCGCTGGCGCTCGTGGCGCTGCTCGGCCGGCGGCTCGGCGGGCTGGGCGATGGCTTCGGGCGCGCGGCGGGCGGCATGGCGCTGGCCGCGCTGGCCATGGGCGCGGCGCTGCTCGGGGCGCTGGCCCTCTCACAGCCCGCGCTGCCCTTCCTGCGCCCGGGCGACGCCTACCGCTGGCCGGAGCACTTCCTGCCGCTCGCGCTCTGGCTCGGCGCCGCCTGCCTGCTCGCCGCGCTGGTCTACGCCGGCGTGGCGGCGCTGCTGCGCCTCGAGGAGCTGCGGGCGCTGCTCGGCCGGCTCGGGGGCATCGCCGCGCGCCTGCGGCGCTAGGGCAAACCCGCTACCGGATCACCACAAGCGTGTCGGCGGCCGACTCGGGGCCCCACACCTCGCCCGGCCGCCCGAGGATCTGGCGGACGTTGCCGGGCTGCCCGGGGAGCGGGAAGGCGTGGAACTCCTCGGTCTCCGGGTTGAAGCTCACCAGCGCGTTCGCGCCGAAGTCGCTCACCCACACGATGTCCCGGTCGTCGACGTAGATCGCGTACGGCTGCGGCCTGTCCCCCGGCAGCGGCCACTCGCGCCACTCCTGCGTCTCGGGGTCGTACACGCCGATCTGGCCGGCGTTCCACTCGCTGACCCAGATCCGGCCGCGCGAGTCGGACCAGACGCGCCGCGCGCCCTGCCTCGGCGTCGGCGGCTCGATCACCGTCGCCGCGCCGGTCTCGGTGTCGATGCGCGCGATGTGGCTGCCGGCGAGCGAGGCGTAGTACACCTCGCCGTCCGGCGTGGTCGTGATGCCGTAGGGGCCCGGCCCGCGCGGCGCGTCGAAGACCTGCATCTCGCCGGTGGCCGGGTCGAGCCGGCCGTAGATTCCGCCCTGGCCGGTGAACCAGAGGATGCCGCGCCCGTCAAAGGTGGCCGTGTTCAGGTTGGCCGAGCGGCGCTCGGGCGGCAGCGGGTACACCGTGACCTCCTCGGTCTCCGCGTCCACGCGCACGATCGCGTTCAGGCCGCCGTCGGTCACCCAGGCGTTGCCGTCCGGCCCGACGATCACGCCGTGCGGGCGCGCCCCCCGCCCGAGCGGGATGTGATGGGTCTCGCCGGTGGCCGGGTCGAGCCGCCCGAGCTCGCCCGAGCGCTGCGCGGTGTACCACACGGTCCCATCGGGGGCCGGCGCGACGTCGTGCGGCCCGGAGCCGCGCGGCACCGGGAAGACGCTGAGCGTGAGCTCCTCGATGCTCGCCGTGGGCGCGGCGGTCGGCGCCTCGGTCGGGGCGGTCGTCGGCTCTGCGGCGGCTTCGGCTGGCGCGGTCGTGGGCGGGGCTGTGGGCTCTGCGGCGGCTTCGGTTGGCGCGGCGGTCGGCTGCGGCGGGGCCGTAGCGGGCGCCTCCTCCGCCGGCGGGGCGGCGGTCGGCGCGGCGTCCCCGGGCGTGGCGGCGCACCCCGCCAGCAGCGCGAGTGCGATGGCCGGGATGAGTAGCTTCTTCATCGTGCTCTCCTCCTCGCGGTTCAGGCCATTGTATTCCAGCTTGATGAGAGGCGGGTGAGAGGGGCTATCAAAAAGGCCGCGCCGCTGTGGTATCATCCGTCGGCTATGCCGAACCACGTTCTGCGCGCGGCCATGGCCATCGCGGCCGCGCTGGTCTTCCTCGGCTTCCCCCTGCCGGCCGCCGCCGCCTGCGATCCGGCCCGGCCGATCTCCTGCGGGCAGGTGCGCGTCAGCGGGGACAGCCTGTACGACGACGGCGGGCGCTGGCAGGTGCGCGGGGTGGCATTCTTCCTGCCGCAGTACGGCATCAACGCCAACACGCTGCGCGACGACAACTACGCGGCGGCCAAGGCGGACGGCTCGCTCGCCTACTGGCTGGACCGGGCGCGCGACGGGCTGGGCGCCAACCTGCTGCGGGTGTTCATCGAGCTGCCCCAGCGGCGCGACGGCGCGATCTACACGCCCACCAGCCACGCGACCGTGTACGACTTCGCGACGGAGGCCGGGGCGCGCGGGATGCGCCTCGGCCTGGTGCTGCACAACAGCGCCAGCTGGTCGATGACCCCCGAGCGCGCGGCCTGGATCACCGGCCTGATCGATACCTTTGCGGCGCGCGGGGCGCTGCCGCTCCTGGCGTACCTCTCGGCCAGCAACGAGATCAACAACTACTGCGGCGGGCACGAGCGCGACTGCTTCGACAGCGCCCCCGGCGTCAACGCGCAGCCCTACGTGGACGCGGCGGTCGCCTGGACGGCCCAGTTCCGCGCCGTGGTCAAGGCGCGCGCGCCGCAGCTGCTGGTCACCGTTGGCATCTCCACCGAGATGGGCGACACCGATAACACGCGGGCGGCGTTCAACTTCTTCCGGCCCGACAGCGCCGGGCGCACGCTGGCCAGCCAGGTGGACTTCCTGGCGCCGCACAACTTCGGCGGCGGCGCGCAGGGCATCTACGACGACATCCGCTTCGTCGGGTACCGCGGGCCGATCGTGCTCGAGGAGTTCGGCTACCCGACCGACCCCTTCCCGGTCAACCGGTTCTTCACCGAGGGGCCGCTCAGGTGCCGCCGCGCGCCGCTGAGCCCCGAGTGCTTCGAGACGGCGCCCTACTTCGTGGAGGCGAATATCCAGGCGCTGCGCGCCCGCCCCTACGCCGGCGCGGTGGCCTGGATGCTCGCCGACGTGCGCGAGAAGAATAGCGACGACGCCTGCACCGGCGGCAAGCCGTCCGACCTGTGGACCGGGCTGTTCGCGATCGGCGGGGCCTACTGCGCGGGCGGGACCTACACGCGCGGGGTCGGCCAGCCGAAGGCCACGGCGGTGCGGATCTGCCTGTACTACACCGGCGACTTCTTCCGCTGCGAGCCGAGCGCGCAGGTGAGGGCGATCATCTACGCGCCGGTGATCTCCCGCTGAGCGGTGCGGCTGGCGCGGGAAAGGCGCCCGTGGAGGGACCGATGGCGGACTTCGCCGAGCTGATGCGCGTGCTCTCGCGGCCCCGGCCGAGCGGCAGCCGCGCCGAGCGCGAGACCCTGGCCGCGCTATGTGCCTGGCTGGAGCGGCGCGGCATCGCCTACGAGCGGCACACCTTCCGCCTCTACCCGTACTTCTTCGAGGCCACCGGCGCCTGGCTGATCGCCTCGCGCACGCTGCTGGCGTGGGCGGCGCTGCGCGGCTGGGGCTGGAGGGCGCTGCCGGTGGCGCTGCTCGGCCAGCTGGGCGGCGCGGCCGATATCTTCGGCCTGCCGCTAGTGACCTGGCCGGGCGCGACCGACGGCGCGAGCCTGCTCATCCCCTTCGGGCCGCGCGGCGCCGAGCGGGAGCTGCTGATCTGCGCCCACTACGACAGCAAGACCGAGCTGCTCGACCACCGGCGGCGGGCGCTGCTGCTGCGCGGCCTGCGCCCCGGCATCGCGCTCACGCTCGTCACGGCGCTGCTGGCCGCGCTCGAGGGCCGGCTGCGCTCCGGGGGCAGTTGCGGGGCGGGCGTGGCGCGCGCGCTCGCGGTGGCCGCGTCGCTGCCGGTGCTGCTGCTGGCCTGGGCGCTGGGGCTGAACCTCGCGCTCGGTCGCCTGGCGCGGCCGAGCACCGGCGCGGTGGACAACGGCGCCGCCTGCGCTGTGCTGCTGGCGCTCGCCGAGCGCCTCGCGGCGGGGGCGGTCCCCACCGGGCGCACCTGCGTCACGCTGGCGATCCTCGGCGGCGAAGAGGTCAACATGCAGGGCTCGCGGGCGCTCGTGCGCCACTGGCGCAAGCTGAAAGCCGGGCGCTCGCGGATGACGGCGGTCAACCTGGAGCTGATGGGCCAGCGCGGCGGCTACGTGCTCTGGGAGCGCGACGGCAACGCGCTGCGCACCATGCCCACCGACGGGGCGCTCAGCGCGCTCGTGGCCGACGCGGTGCGGGCGGTGACGGGGAAGGCGCCGGAGCGGGAGCCGCTGATCAACAGCGACGCGTACTCGTTCCTGGCGGCCGGAATCCCGGCGGCGGTGCTCGGCACGCGCGACCCGCGCTACGGGACCGGCGGGCTGCACCGCCCGACCGATAGCCCGGCGCGCGTGGACCCGGCGCGGCTCGCGGAGGGCGTGGCGGTGCTGGCGGAGATCATCCGGCGCGTCGACGCCGCGCCCTGAGCGCTCTGGCGTGCGCCGCTCCGCGGCGGCGAAGCTCGCGCCAGGCCAGCTCGATCGGCGTGAAGCCGCCGGGGCCGATGAAGGCCCGCACGCGGTCGTTGCCGGCGTCGTAGATCGCCGCGTACATCCAGGTGTCGTGGGCGCGCAGCGACGCGTAGTGCGCCGCGGCGAGGTCGAGCTCGTCGTCGGGCAGCGGCTGGACCGCGCGGTAGGCGGCGAGGAACGCCCCGCAGAGCTCCGGCGCGAACCTGAGGGCCACGTCTAGCGTGCGCACCACCTCCCACGCCCGCGGCGCGCGGTAGGTCTGGTCCCAGTCGATAATCGCGCTCACCGCGCCGCCGTCGAAGAACAGGTTGGCCTCGGTGAAGTCGCCGTGGATCGGCTGGAAGCGCAGCTCGGCCAGCGGGCGCGCGGGGGCCGCCCAGCCCTGCTCGAGCCACGTGCGCTGCCCGACGATCCGCGCCAGGACGTGCTCGTCGCTGGCCGTGGGCTGTGGCAGCGAGCGCACCAGCGCCTCGAAGCGCGCCAGCTCCCGCAGCGCGTCCTCCCGGTCGTAGGAAAGGTCACGCGCGCCGACGTAGGCGGGCGGGCAGTCGCGCAGCGCCCGGTGCAGTTCGGCCAGCGAGCGGCCCATCGCGGCGGCCTCGTCTGTCCCCAGGCGCTCGCGGGGCACCTGGTGCCCCGGCGCCAGCGGGAACAGCGCGTAGAAGCGCTCGCCGCGCTCCAGGATCGTGCCGCCGTCGGGCAGGGGGAGCGGGGCCACCGCCGGGACCCCGCGCGACCTGGCGTGGGCGATCACCCCGTGCTCGCGCTCCACGATGGCGCGGCCGGCGTGGCGGTAGGCGCGCAGCGCCCACCTGCCGGCGGCAGTCGTGACGAGCAGCGTCCTGTTGATCGCACCGGCTGCTGGCGTGGCGGCGGCGATGGCGCGCCCCACGCCCCACGCCTCGACGATGTCACGCTCATCGGCCATCGCCGCTATAATAGCACCGGCGCGCGAGGTGTCGTATGTCCTCGTCTCAGCGGGTGCATGGGCTGGCAGGCGGCGCGACAGTCGCGCTGCTGATCGCCTGCGCCCTGGCTGCGCTCGCGCTGCCGCCCGCGCCTCGGCT
>CALJIC010000230.1 GCA_937974195.1 uncultured Roseiflexaceae bacterium
CCACGGACCTGTTCGCCGGCCTCGCGAGCTGGGAGGTGTGGAGGAGACTGTGACCCTCCACAGCCCTGTTCGCTGGCCTCGCGAGCTGGGAGGTGTGGAGGGCCGCCGGCTCCCCACGGACCTGTTCGCTGGCCTCGCGAGCTGGGAGGCGCGAAGGGTCACACGCCCTCCACGGACCTGTTCGCCGCAGGGAGGTGTGGAGGGCCGCAGGCCCTCCACGGACCAGTTTTTCTCGGCTCTGCGGAAGCGAAGCTTCTGCAGAGCCGAGCAAGAAAAAAGAAGGGGGTGCGGGGGCGACGCCCCCGCGCCCATCGTGCTACGCAAGAGACAAAGGGAACACAGTTGCGCGCTGTTCACACGCTGAGACGCTACTGGCTGCTGCTGGCCCGCTACCTGCGGCCCCAGTGGCCGCGCATGGTCGTGCTGGCGCTCGTCCTGTGCGCCACGATCGCCGTGCAGGTGGCCGCGCCGCTCGTGGCGGGCCGCTTCATCGACCGGGCCACGGGCGGCGGGCCGCTGGACCAGCTGATCTCCCTGGCGCTGCTCGCCGTGGGCCTGGCCGTGCTGGGCCAGGGCATGGCGGTCGCCGAGACCTACGTGGCCGAGCGCGTGAGCTGGGCGGCCACGAACGCGCTGCGCTCCGACCTCCTCGTCCACCTGCTGCGGCTGGACGGCACGTTCCACTCGGCCCACGCGCCGGGCGAGCTGATCGAGCGGGCGGACGGGGACGTGGCCACGCTGGCGCGCTTCTTCTCGCGCTTCGTGATCTCGATCGTCGGCAACGGCGTCCTGATCGCCGGCGTGCTGGGGCTGCTCGCGCTCGTGGACTGGCGGGTGGCCCTGGGGCTCGGCGCCTTCGTGGCGCTCGCCCTGGCCGCCATGCTGCGCATCCGCGCCGCGGCCACGCCGCGCTGGGCGGCGGAGCGCCAGGCCAGCGCCGACTTCTACGGCTTCGTGGGCGACTATCTGTCGGGGCTGGAGGACGTCCGCTCCAGCGGGGCGGCGGCCATCGTGCTGCGCCGCTGCGCCGCGCAGATGCGCTCGTGGCTGGCCGCGACGCGCCGGGCGCAGATGCTCGGCTACGCCCTGGTGGCCTCCAGCGAGGGGCTGTTCGCGCTCGGCACGGTCGCCGCGTTCGCCGTGAGCGCCGCGCTGTTCATGGACGGCGCGCTCACGATCGGCACGGTCTACCTGATCTTCCGCTACACCGAGATGCTGCGCCAGCCGACCGAGCAGATCCGCAACGAGGTGCAGGACCTGCAGCAGGCGGACGCGAGCATCGGCCGGATCGACGGGCTGCTGCGCACCGAGCCGCGCCTCGCGGACGGCCCGCGCGCCGCGCTGCCCCCCGGCCCGCTGTCGGTCGAGCTCGACGGCGTCTCCTTCAGCTACGGGCCGGGCGCGCCGGCGCTTCGCGACGTGAGCGTGCGCGTGGAGGCGGGCCGCGTGCTGGGCGTGGTGGGGCGCACCGGCAGCGGCAAGACGACGCTGACGCGGCTGCTCTCGCGCTTCTACGACCCGCAGGAGGGGGCGGTGCGGCTCGGCGGCGTGGACCTGCGGGACGTGCGCCTCGCCGCGGTGCGCGCCCGCATCGGCCTGGTGACCCAGGACGTGCACCTCTTCAGCGCCAGCGTGCGCGACAACCTGACGCTCTTCGACGACCGGGTGCCGGACGCGCGGCTGCGCGCCGTGCTCGAGGAGCTGGGGCTGGGCGACTGGCTCGCGGAGCTGCCGCGCGGGCTGGACACGGTGCTTGGATCGGGCGGCGCCGGGCTCTCGGCCGGGCAGGCCCAGGTGCTGGCCTGCGCGCGCATCTTCCTGCGCGACCCCGATGTGGTGATCCTGGACGAGGCATCGAGCCGGCTCGACCCGGCCACCGAGCGGCTGGTGCACACGGCGCTGGGCCGGCTGCTGGAGGGGCGCACCGGCATCATCGTGGCGCACCGGCTGAGCACCGTGTCCTACGCCGACGACATCCTCGTCCTGGAGGGCGGGCGAGTGCGCGAGTACGGGCCGCGGCGCGCCCTCGCCGCCGACCCCGGCTCGCACTTCTCCCGGCTGCTGCGCGTTGCCGCAGAGGAGGTGATCTCATGAGGCCGCTCCCGACCTGGCGCTACACCCTGAGCATGGCGCGCTACGCGCCAGGGCTCTACCTGCTCCACGGCGCGCTGTGGAGCGTGATGAACCTGCTGTCGCTCATGCCGGGGCTGATCGCCAGCGCCTTCTTCGACACGCTCACCGGGCACGCCCGCCTGCCCGGCGGCGCCGGCGGGCTGCTCGGTCTGCTCGGTCTGCTCGCCGTCGCGCGGGCGGCCCTGTGGCTGGTGGCCGGCTTCGTCGAGATCACCTTCCGGTTCACGATGAGCGGGCTGGTGCGCCGCAACCTGCTCCGGCTCGTCCTCGCCCGCCCCGGCGCGAGCGCGCTGCCCCTCTCAATCGGAGAGGCGATCAGCCGCTTCCGCGACGACGCGTACGAGGCCGAGGACAACATGGACTGGACCGACGAGATCATCAGCGCCGGCATCTTCGCAACGGCGGCGTTCCTGATGCTGCTGCGGATCGACGTGGTCGTGGCGCTGGCCGTCGTCCTGCCGACAGTCCTGGTGGCGCTGGTCGCGCAGCGGGCGAGCGCGGCGCTCGGCCGCTACCGGGCGGCCAGCAGCGAGGCGACCAGCCACGTCACCGGCGCGATCGGCGACATCGTGGCGGCGGTGCAGACGGTGCAGGCGGCCGGCGCCGAGGAGCGGGTCGTGGACCACTTCCGGCGGCTCAACGAGCGCCGCCGCAGCGCGATCCTGGCCGACCGCGTGGTGACGCAGGTGGTGGGCGCGATCACCGCCAACACGGTGAGCGTGGGCACCGGGCTGATCATGCTGTTCGCGGCGAGCGGCATGCGCGCGGGGAGCCTGACCGTCGGCGACTTCGTGCTGTTCGTCGCCTACCTGGACTTCATCGCCTCGTTCACGAGCGGGCTCGGCCAGTACCTGGCCCACTACCGGCAGACGGGGGTCGCGTTCGCGCGCATGGACGCCCTGCTGGGCGACGCGCCGCCCGGCGAGCTGGTGGCGCCCACCCCGCTGCACCTGCGCGGCCCGCTGCCCGACGTGCCGCCGCCGGCGCGCGGCCCAGATGACCGGCTGGAGCTGCTGGAGGCGCGCGGCCTCACCTACCGCCACCCGCGGGGCGGGCACGGCATCGAGGGCGTGACGCTCAGCATCCCGCGCGGCAGCTTCACGGTGATCACCGGGCGCGTCGGCGCGGGCAAGACGACGCTGCTGCGCACGCTGCTCGGCCTGCTGCCGCGCGAGGCGGGCGAGATCCGCTGGAACGGCCGCCCGGTCGACGATCCGGCCAGCTTCTTCGTGCCGCCGCGCTGCGCCTACACCGCCCAGGTGCCGCGCCTGTTCAACGAGACGCTGCGGCAGAACATCCTGCTCGGGCGGCGGGACGACCCCGCCGCGCTGGCCGCAGCGGTGCGCAGCGCCGTCCTCGAGCGTGACGTGGAGGCGCTCGAGAACGGGCTGGACACGCGGATCGGCGCGGGCGGCGTCAGGCTCTCCGGCGGCCAGGTGCAGCGCACGGCGGCGGCGCGGATGTTCGCGCGCGGGGCCGAGCTGCTGGTGATCGACGACCTGTCCAGCGCGCTGGACGTGGAGACCGAGAGCGCGCTGTGGGAGCGGCTGATGGAGCGGCGGGGGACGGGCGGCGAGCGACGCAACGGGGGCGCCGGCGGCCCATGGACCGTGCTCGCCGTCTCCCACCGCCGCGCGGCGCTCGCGCGCGCCGACCAGATCATCGTCCTCAAGGACGGGCGCATCGAGGCGCAGGGGAGGCTCCAGGAGCTGCTGCGCACATCCGAGGAGATGCGGCGGCTGTGGGCGAGCGAGGAGACCGAGGCGCTATGAGAATAGTCAACCTTGGAATCCTGGCGCACGTGGACGCCGGCAAGACCAGCCTGAGCGAGCGGCTGCTCTTCAACGCGGGCGTGACCGACGAGCTCGGCAGCGTCGACGCGGGGAGCACGCAGACCGACACCCTGGCGCTGGAGCGGCAGCGCGGCATCACGATCAAGTCCGCCGTCGTCTCCTTCGCGATCGACGACGTCACGGTGAACCTGATCGACACGCCCGGCCACCCGGACTTCATCGCCGAGGTGGAGCGGGTGCTGAGCGTGCTCGACGGCGCGGTGCTGGTGATCTCGGCGGTGGAGGGGGTGCAGCCGCAGACGCGCGTGCTGATGCGGGCGCTGCAGCGGCTGGGCACCCCGACGCTGCTGTTCGTCAACAAGATCGATCGCGGCGGGGCGGACTGCGAGCGCGCGCTGCGGGACATCGCCGAGAAGCTGACCCCGGCGGCGATCGCGATGGGCACGGTCAGCGCGCCCGGCACGCGCGGCGCCGAGTTCGTGCCCTTCGGCCCCGCCGACGCCGGGTTCGCCGCCAGGCTGGCCGAGCTGCTCGCCGAGCACGACGACGGCCTGCTGGCCGCGTTCGTCGAGGACGAGCGGGGCGTCCCGTACCGGCGGCTGCGACGCGCCCTGGCGGCGCAGACCAGGGGCGCGCTGGTGCACCCAGTGTTTTTCGGCTCCGCGATCACCGGAGCGGGCGTGGAGGCGCTGGCCGCCGGCATCCGGGAGCTGCTGCCGGCGGCCGAGGGCGACTGCGACGGCCCGGTCTCGGGCACGGTGTTCAAGATCGAGCGCGGCCCGGCCGGCGAGAAGATCGCCTACGTGCGCATGTTCTCGGGGACGATACACGTGCGCGACCGGGTGCGGTTCGGGCGCGGCGAGGAGGCCCGGGTGACCGCGATCGGCGTGTTCGAGCGCGGCTCAGCCGTGCGCCGGCCGTCGGTGGCCGCGGGGCAGATCGGCAAGCTGTGGGGCCTGGGCGGCGTGCAGATCGGCGACGCGATCGGCGTACCGCGGGCGGGCGACGGGCGACGCCACTTCGCGCCGCCGACGCTGGAGACGGCGGTCGTCCCGCGGCGCCCGGCCGAGCGGGGCGCGCTGCACGCCGCGCTCGCCCAGCTCGCCGAGCAGGACCCGCTGATCAACCTGCGCCAGGACGACGCGCAGCAGGAGCTGTTCGTCTCGCTCTACGGCGAGGTGCAGAAGGAGGTCATCCAGGCGACGCTGGCGAACGACTACGGCATCGACGTCGAGTTCCGCGAGACGACGACGATCTGCGTCGAGCGGCCCATCGGCACGGGCGAGGCCGCCGAGCTGCTCGGGAAGGGGGACAACCCGTTCCTCGCCACCGTCGGGCTGCGCGTCGAGCCGGGGCCGGCCAACAGCGGCATCGAGTTCAGGCTGGAGGTCAAGGTCGAGACGATGCCGGTCTTCGTGTTCCGGTCGGCCGAGGAGTTCCGCCGGGCGATGGAGGAGACGGTGCGGGAGACGCTGCGCCAGGGGCTCTACGGGTGGCAGGTCACCGACTGCATCGTGACCATGACCCAGTCGGGCTACGTGTCGCCGAGCAGCACCCCGCGGGACTTCCGCCTGCTGACGCCGCTGGTGCTGATGAGCGCGCTGGAGCAGGCCGGCACGGTCGTGTGCGAGCCGATCCACCGCTTCCAGCTCGAGATGCCGGCGGACCTGCTCGGGCCGATCCTGCCGGAGCTGGCGCGGCTGCGCGCCGTGCCGCAGGCGCCGGTCATGCGCGGCGCGACGTGCCTGCTGGCGGGCGAGATCCCGGCGGCGCGGGTGCACGAGCTGCAGCAGCTGCTGCCGGGCCTGACCCGCGGCGAGGGTGTGCTGGAGGTGGCCTTCGACCACTACGAGCCGGTGCGCGGCCCGTTCCCGGCGCGGCCGCGCTCGGACCACAACCCGCTGAACCGCAAGGAGTACCTGCTGCACGTCATCCGGCGTGTGTGAAGGCTACTGCGCCGCTCTGCGGTGGTCCGCCCTGCACCCGGGCTCGTTCCGCAGGCGCTCCGCCCTGCACCTGGGCTGGTTCACGCAGGCGCTCCGCCCTGCACCTGGGCTCGTTCCGCAGGTGCTGTGCCTGCACCCGGGCAGGAGGGCCAGCGCCGGCCCTCCTGCACCACCCGCGCCAGGGCCTGCGGCCTGGACCCGCAAGGGAACGCGTACGCCGCTCGTTTGCCCGTTGTCATGCCCGCGTACACCGATGCCCGTGCCTCAGGCACAGGCGGCTGACCGCACCGCGTACCCCTGTCAGTGCAATGAATACCCGCCCGCCGCCACCGCGTGGCTGAAGCGCTCCTCGTCCAGCTCCAGCCCGAAGCCGGGCGCAGCCGGCAGCGTCACCAGGCCGTCTGCGATGCGATAGCCGGACGTGTCGATCCCCGGCACGCTCGCCTCGTCCCACTCGACGTAGGCGAAGCCGGCGACCGCGGCGGCCAGGTGCCCGGCGACGAAGTTGCCGTAGAACCCGCCGTAGTGGTGCGGGGCGCTGCGCGCGCCCCAGGCGTCCAGCTGCCGGCCGAGCGCGAGCCAGCGGCTGAAGCCGCGCTCGAAGATGTCGTACTGGACGACGTCCACCAGCCCGGCGCGCGCCCAGTCGAGCAGGCGCGGGTCGGCCGCGCCCTCGCCGTCGGCGACCAGCGTCGCCAGGCCGCGCTGCGCGAGCCAGCCCTTCAGGTCGCGGTACAGCACCTCGTCCTCGTGGAAGGCCTCCTCCAGCCAGAGCACCCGGCAGTCGGCGGTGGCGTCCAGCACGCGCTTGGCGATGTTGAGGGTGTAGCCGTTGTTGGCGTCGATCATCAGCGCCGCATCGGGCCCGACGGCGTCGCGCACCGCGCGCACCACCGCGATGTCGCGCCGGGTGCCCTCCTCGGGCGGCATGTGGCGCGCGCCGCGCCCGACCTTGATCTTGAAGGCGCGGTGGCCGCGCTCGTGCCCCTCGCGCGTCTCGGAGGCGATCAGCGCCGCGGCGGCCGCGTCGTCCGCAAGGTGCAGGTCGTCGAAGTAGAGCGACGTGTCGTAGCACGCCACGCCGAGCGGCTCCGGCGGGCGCCCGGAGGCCAGGGCGTAGACCGGCAGGCCGGCGCGCCGGGCGGCCAGGTCCCAGAGCGGGAAGTCGAACGCGAGCCAGGCCGGGTCGGTGCCGCGCTCGGGCGCGAAGAGCTCGCCGAGGCGCCGGCCAAGGAGGGCCCGGGCCTGCTCCGGCGCAGCGCGGCAGGCGCCGAAGCCGCACGCGCCGTCCGAGTCGGTCAGGCGCAGCAGCGGGACGCGGACGACCTCCCCGTGCGGGCCGAGGCGCGCGTTGCTCCCGGCCGGGCGCGGGCGCCGGCCCTCGAGCACACCCCAGGCGACGGCAACGATGTGTGGCTCTCCCAATCAGCCCTCCCTTGAGCTCAGTGTGCGGCAGCCTCGTGCCGCAGCGTCGCGCCGGGCGCCCGCCGCCGCGCCTCCATCGCGACGTACAGCGCCGCCATCCCCGCCAGCGTCCCGACGATGCTGCCGATGTACACCCAGGTCAGCGGGTTGGCCTGGTCGAAGTCGCCCCAGGCCCGCGCGATCGCCACCAGCAGGAGCAGCATCCACATCACCGACGCCTGCACCAGATAGCGCAGCGCGCTCCAGCGGCGCTCGAACAGGGCGATGATGCCGATCCCGGCCGGCAGAGTATACCACCCGGCGATCACCCGCGACGTCAGCGGCGTCAGCTGCCACGGCCAGACGCTGATGGCGGCCTGCGGCAGCAGGAACAGGAACAGCGCGACCGCCGCCATGATGGCGCCCATCGCCCCGAAGATCCAGCCGACGGCGCGCGGCACCAGGACGTCATCGGCCTCGGGCGTGCCGGGGTCGGCGGCGCGGTTGCGCAGGTAGAGCACCGGCATCAGGAGCGATGTCGCGACATACACCGCCACCCACATAGAAAAGGTGATATGGCCGTGGTTGAAGCGATCCCAGTGCAGCAGCGTGGCGAGCACCATGAACACCGAGAAGGCGGCGACCGGGAGGAAGCCCTGGCCGGCGCGGTGCCAGCGCGTCTCGAAGATCATCCGGATGAAGACGTACGACCCCGCCAGGTAGCCGGTGCCCATCAGCAGCGGCGTCATGCGCGGCCGGATCGTCCAGGCGAACATCCGGTCCGTGTCGTCCGGCCAGAAGAACAGCAGCGCGAAGGCGACCAGCAGGATGATCGCGATCGCGACCGACGCCCAGCGCGTCTCGGGGAGGATGCGGTCATCGGCGGCTCTGTTGGTCACGACGCACCTCCCGCGGCGGGGGATGCCGCCGCTGACCGCCGGCGCATCATCCAGAAGTAGCTGATGAAGATCAGCGAGCCGGCGATCGCCACGCCGTACGAGACATGGTAGATGAGACCGCCGGGCCTGCTGGCGAAGTCGAACAGCCGGAGGAACCACAGCGCCGCCACCTCGATGATCGTCGCCATCACGAACCCCGGCCAGATGTAGGTCTCGATCGGCGCCAGCGTGCGCGCGAAGATCAGCGGCAGCGCGCCGAGCACCAGCGAGCCGAAGAACGCCGCGAACGCCCGCGCTGTGAGCAGCGAGAGCGGGCCGGGCCAGATCTTACCGTCCGGCTCGATCCCGTCCGCCAGCAGCACCACCAGCAGCGTCACGTAGGCGCAGAACGCGACCCACATCGCCCGCGACCACCAGGGATTCGGCGCACTCGCCGCGCTCTCGTCGCGCACCGCCGGCCGGGCGCGGGCGTAGTCCACCGCCGCGTAGATCGCGGTCGCCGCCGCGAACGCCAGCATCAGGCAGTACGGGATGCCGAGGGCCGTGCCCAACGTCAGGACATCGGCGTGGACGATCAGCAGCAGCGCCTGGAGCAGGCTGAACGCCCAGACGACGATCAGCGCGCCGTGGGAGGCGGGCCAGCGCCAGACCCTGGCCCCCTCGTACGCCATCGCCGCCACGCCGATGTACCAGCCGCCCATCGTCATCGCCACGAACGGCGAGATCGTCCAGGCGAAGTTCTCGGCCGCCCAGCCGTGAGCCAGGAAGAGGATCACGCCCATGATGAAGAACAGCCCGGACGTGATGTACGTCAGCTTCCGCGTGTTGTCCGAGAGCATTCCGTCCTCCTTATCGTACTTCTCTGGAGGGCCTGCTGCGGATTCGGAGGGCTGATCGGCACCACGATGCCGGCTGACTGTAGATCCGCCCGATACGGCTTGTCCAGCAGAAATCTCCCAGTGTGAGGCTAAGCAAATTCAGTAGTGGGCGCCCGCGCTGACTCCGGCGACGGCGCCCTATGCTACACTCCACGTACGCGCAGCGCACGCGCCGCTGTTCGCACCAAGGAGCCCATGCACGTTCGCCCGCACCCGGCCGGCGCGCTCCGGCACTTCTCCCAGCGCCTCGACGCCCTGCGCGACGAGGTCGCGGCGCAGCTCGCTGGCCCGCCCGGCGACGCAGAGCGCCGCGCGGAGGCGACGCTCGCGCTCTGCCGCCTGATGTTCGGCCACTTCCTCGGCGGCGGCGCGGCGCCCGTGGAGCAGCCGGGATCGCTCCCCCGCGAGGCGATCGCGCGCGCGCAGGAGCTGTTCGACAGCTACGCGTGGAGCCTGCGGGCCAGCGACGCGGCGGATGCGATCACGCCGGACGCGCTCGGCGCCTTCTTCGAGCGCTCGCTGGAACGCAAGCAGTCCGGCGCGTACTACACCCAGGCCGATGTGGCGGACTACATCGCCCGCGCGACGATCGTCCCCTGGGTGCTGGAGGAGGCCGCGCGCCTGCGCCCGCAGACCTTCGGGGCGGGTGGCGCGGTGTGGCGGCTGCTCAGCGCCCGGCCCGAGCGCTACATCCCCCCCGACATGCGCCACGGCGCCGACCTGCCGCTCCCGCCCGAGATCGCCGCCGGCCTCAGCAACCCGGCCGCCCGCGCCGCCTGGGACGCGCCCGCCGCCGCCAGCCACGGCCTCACCGCCGAGACGTGGCGCGAGGCGCTCGCCCGCCACGCCCGCTGCCGCGAGACGCGCGCGCTCCTGGCCGGGGGCGGCGCCGGCGACCCGTCCGCGCTGATCACCCACAACCTCGACATGCTCCAGCTGGCGCTCGACGCCGTCGCCTCCTGCGCCGATGCCGCCGACCTGCGGGCGCTGTGGGGCGCCGTGAGCGGCCTCAGGCTGCTCGACCCGACCTGCGGCGCGGGCGCGTTCCTCGTCGCCGCCGCGCGGGTGCTCGCGCCGCTCTACCGCGCCTGCCTCGAGCGGATGGCGGATTTCGCGGACGACCCGCTGCTCGCCTCGGTCGCGCCGGCGGAGCAGCGCGGCTGGGCGATGCGGGCCGCGCTGCGCGAGAACCTCCACGGCGTCGACCTGATGCCGGCGGCGGCCGAGGTCTGCCGCATGCGGCTCGCGCTCGAAGCCGCCGCGGCGGGCGGCGACGCGCTGGAGTGCCTGGCGGACCTGCGGGCAAACATCCGCGCCGGCGACGCGCTCCTCGGGCCGGTGGGCGAAGGAGATGAGGCGGGCGCGGCGGAGGCGATCGACTGGCGGGCGGCCTTCGGGCCGGCCATGCGCCGCGGGGGGTTCGACGTCGTGATCGGCAACCCGCCCTACCTCGGCGTCCCCCACGCGAAGCGCGCCTACGAGGCGCTGGGCTACCGCACCGCGGCGTGCGGCAACCTGTACGCGCTGGTGGTCGAGCGCTCGCTCGCGCTGCTGCGCGACGGCGGGCGGCTGGGCATGATCGTCCCGGTCGCCTCAGTCTCGACCGACGCCATGCGCCCGCTGCAGGAGCTCTACGCGCCCTACGAGCAGTGGCACAGCCACTACGCCGTCCGGCCGGCGCGGCTGTTCGACGGCGTGGACATGAACCTGACGATCACCCTGCTCAGGAAGACGCCGGGGGCGTGCTACGTCGGCGGGTACCGGCGCTGGACCGGCGGGCCGAGGGGCGACCGGCGGCACCTCTTCACGACGCTCGGCTACACCCGCAACCCGCGGCTCGCCGCGCACGCCAACCCCTACCCGAAGCTCGGCGCGCCGATCGAGGCCGCCATCCTCGAGCGCATGCTGTCCTTCGGAGTCCGGCTCAGGGATTATGTCACGTCGGAGGGGGTGACGCTGTACTACCACTCGGGGGGGAGGTACTGGCGCAAGGCGCTCCCGGCCAGGCTCTCGTCGCACTACCGGCCGCTCACCGTGGCGGCCGAGGTGGCGCCGGTGGTGTTCGGGCTGCTGAACAGCCAGCTGTTCTACTGGTACTGGATCACCAACTCGAACTGCATGGACCTGGTCGCGCGCGAGGTGCTGGAGCTGCCGGTGTTTCCGCTCGAGCGCGCCGACGCCGCGCGCTTCGCGGAGCTGCAGGCGGAGCTGCTGGCGGCCTACGAGGGCGGCCGGAGCGTGCGGGTGCGGCGCGGGGCGCGCATCCGGGCCACCGAGGTGAACTACGACCTGCGGCGCGCCCGGCCGGCGATCGACCGGATCGACGCGCTGCTGGCGGACTGCTACGGCCTGGACGCGGAGCAGCTGGACTTCATCCGCAGCTACGACCTCAAGCACCGCGCCAGGCTGCTGCGCGACGCCGCCCGCTAGCAGAACTCGTCCAGCAGCCGGAAGAACTCGAGGCGGCGCTGGTCGGGCTGCGGGAGGCCGTACGCCTCGAACAGCAGCGGCACGTGCTCCGCGCCCCAGTTGTACGCCAGGCTGCGCGCGGCGAGCGCCAGGTCGCGGTAGCGGTCGCCCGCGCCGAGCCGGCCGAGGTCGCAGAACCCCGAGAGCCGCCCGCCGTCGATCAGCACGTTCGGCAGGCAGTAGTCGCCGTGGGTCAGCACGATGTCCGGCTCGCGCGGCTCGAGCCGCAGCAGCTCCTCGAACACCTCCGCCGGGTCGGCGTCGAAGGCGCCGGCGTCCACCAGGCCGAGCTCCAGTCGGCGGCGCGCCCGCTCCAGCTCCGCGCGGGGCGTATGGTCGAACGGGCAGTCATCGAGCGGCGCCGCGTGGATCAGGCGCAGCCCCTCGGCGAGCAGCCGCACCATCGCGGGCACGTCCGCGGCGTGCGAGCGGTCGCTGCAGTCGACCCCCGGCACGGCCGTCATGAGCAGGAACACGCCGCCGCCCCGCTCCACCTCGGCCACCAGCTCCGGAGCCGGCAGCCGCCCGGCCAGCCAGCGCAGCCGCGCGGCCTCGTCGGCCAGCGCCGCGCGCTGCTCCCCGGCGCCGGCCTTCAGAAAGAGCGTCGGGCGACCGGGGGCGGACAGGCGGTAGACCGCGTTGCCCGAGCGGCCGAGCGTGATCTGCTCGAACGCGTAGCCGTCCGTCAGCGCGGCGATCTCGGCTGGGAGCTGTGAACGATCCACGGAGAGCACGGAGGTCACGGAGAACGATCCACGGAGAGCACGGAGGTCACGGAGAGCGATCCGCGCAAATCCATGATGGGCGCCCTACGTCGCGATCGCGGCCATCATCGCGCGCACCGCCGCGAGCTC
>CALJIC010000231.1 GCA_937974195.1 uncultured Roseiflexaceae bacterium
GAATGCCTTCCATCACGCGAATCTGCGAGCCGCAGAGGGCGATCACTGCCTCCATGTGTTGGAAGTGGCGATCCCACGCGTGCTGGAGCGCCGAGAGCATTGCCGGGTCAGACTCAATAGCATAGGGGAGCTCGTCGAGCACGAGGATGTGGCGCTTCCCGGCGAGTAGCGTGGCCGCCGCTTCCCAAACTTCAGCCCAACTCTCAAAGAGAGGCGCCTGCAGTACAGGCAAGCCGACAAGGGCAGCGTAGAGTTTGCGGCGCTGGAGTGCGGCCGGCTCCTTCTCGGCCGTCCAGTAGGTGGTTGGGAGCCCGCTTTGCGCGGCCCAATGCATCAACAGGTTGGTTTTTCCCACTCGCCTGCGCCCGTAGATGAGGAGTAGCTGGGCAGGGCCAGGGCGCCGCCGCTCCAACACGCGTTTCAGAAACGCAAGCTCCTGCTCACGGTCTACAAACATCTCTGCCTCCAATAAGCCACGTGGCATGTATTATACACAAGGCGTGGCTTATTGGAGGCGTCAGCTAGATTATGCGGCCAGGTTCTGCTCGTCCGGCACTGTCTCTCCCGCCGACTCTGTACCAGGCTCCGCCGTTGCAGCCTCGTGGGCGGTGCCGCTGCCAACATCGTCCGAGCCGGCGAGCAACTCCACCTCAGCCGCCGTCGCGGGCTCGCCGTCAGGCAAGGAGTCCTCCATGGTCATGATGACCATGGTACCTTCAACGCCCTCATCGGCTTTCGGGCTGACGGTGGGCCGGCGCCGGCGCGGCGGCCGCACCCGCTCCTGCAGGGGCTCTCCCTCGGGGGCGGCCTCGACCGCCTGCTCGGGGTCTGCCGCCATCAGAGCCCTTCGGCGGCCGTTGCTCCGCTCGATGCGCGCCGCCCGCGCCTGGCGCTGCTGGCTCGTGTAGGCGTCGCGTTCCTTGCGGGCGGCCTCCAGATCGAGTGGCTCCGCCCCATTGAGCGGCTGCACCTCGGCCGCCAGCACCATCGTGGGGGGGGAGCGCTCCAGGCGCTCCCGCTCGCGCAGGTGCTGCTGCCCCTCGGCCCGCAGCGCCCGCGCGTCGCCCTGCAGCTCAGCCTGCTTCGCCCTCCAGGTGGCGTCCAGCTCGCCCAGCCGGTCGCGCACCTCCGTGCCTCCCTGGCGCAGCGGCAGGCGCTCGAGCACGCCCCGGATACGCACCTGGTTGCCGCGCCGGTAGAGGTAGCCGGCGTCCTCGTTCTCGGTCGGGACGATGACGGTCATCTCGCAGGTCTGCTCCAGCACGGGGAACAGGGCGGAGTCGCCGGTCTGGAGCGGCGTCTTCGCGCGGAGGCGCATCCTGGCGAAGAGGATCTCCGGGTGCTGCGGGTGGCGGAAGATCGCCGGCGGCTCCACGACCGTGCCCTCGACCCACACGCTCGACCCCGCGCTCGCCGGGTCCTTCTCGGCGCGGGGGCGCAGGCTGGAGACCTTGAACGACACGTCCCGGTAGTGGATGCCGTCGCTCAGCTCCTCCTCGCCGTAGCTGGCGAAGCGGTCGTCCACCGCCTCGGTGCGGACAAGGTGGCCCTCCAGCACCAGCACGTCGCCGGGCCGGGCCGCTGTGAGGTGCTCGGCGCCCGCGACGCCGGCGTTGACCTCGACGGACAGGGCGAAAGAGTTGCCGTAGGGGGAGGCGAGCTGGAGCTTGACGGTGTAGGTCTCGCCCAGGGCGGGGTTGCGGAAGCGCCGAATGGCGGCCTCGGGGGGAAGCCCCTTCTTGCGGTCCTTCATACTCTGCCAGCGGGCGTCGACGATGCCGAACACGATGGCTTTGTTGCGCGGAAACTGCTGCGTTGTCATGGTGATGGGTGTTCCTCTGATGTGATGTGGTTCGGTAGAACTGGCGTCGTTTCTCGGCTGACACATCAGCCGGTCTTGGGTATGGGTTTGTCTTCTGCTATCACCCCCTCTCAGTATCGGTCAGTTACTTGAGCCCACGGGCTCGCTCGTGCTCGATCTCCTCCTGTGTGGGAGGCTGAACGGCGCACAGCATCAGGCGCACTGCGCCCGGATCAGTGCTCATGAGCGGGCGTGGAGCAGCCCAGGGCGCCCCGTCGTCGGCTGCTGCCCCCAGGACATCCGCCTTCGCCAGCCAGAACAGCAGGGGCGGCGCGACGCGCCCTACTGTCGGGCCGTCCAGGCCCAGACGCCGCATGCTCTCGCGCAATTGCTCCCGGCCAAGCACGGCCGTCCCGGCGGTCTCAGCATCGGCCAGCACGGCGGTGACGATCCGTTCCACGCTGTCGCTGCCAAGGGGCCGGTTATTGATGAGTGGGCCCTGCGGCCACCCCGCCGGATCGGCCGCCAGCGACTTGTCCTTCGCGCTCGTGTCGTCTGAGCTGCCCTCCTTGGGGCGTCGCTCACTGTCGCGCCGTGCAGCAGCCGCCGCGGTCGGCGCCCGCTGGATGACCAGCGGCCCGAACGGCTCCTCGCCCTCGACGATGGCGGCAAGGACGTCGCAGAGCTGATGCAGCAGGGCCTCCGAGGGCGGCCCGGCGGCTGCCGCCCCAGAGGTCACACTCGGCGGCCTATCTGCCTGCGCCTGAAGGTGAGCTTCTCGTATCGTCGTCTGGATCATGAGGCTGTATCTCTCCACTGGCCGCTGGCAGCTACAAAATTCCTTCGCCGAGGCCCTGCGCCCTGGCCTCCTCGATGTCGCGGCGGGTCGGCCACGGGGTTCTGAGCAGCGCCTGCCGGATCTCGTCCTTCTCCTCCAGCTGCAGCGGCCGCGGGGATTCCCACTCGCCCTCAGTGCTTAGCCGCCGCGCCGTAACGCCCGCGCGAGCCAGCCAGAGCTCAACCCAGGGGCTGAACTTCCCGAAGCGATGGGCTTCTAGTTCCGCCCGCCGCGCGACGGTGCGTAGGCGCTGCCGGCTCAGGCCGGGGTAAGACGGGTCAGCCATGATCTCAGGGTCGCAGAGCATCTTCTCGACGAGTCCCTCCAGCTCGCGGGCTGAGAGCTGGTCGTAGCCGACGATCGGCCCCGTCGGCCAGCGGGTGGCCTCCGACGCCGTATCGACCCCTGCTCCGTCGCCATGCTGGCGGGCGGCGTCGCTGGTCGCCGCCGTTGTCGGCGCTATGGCCCTCCGCTCCCCTCGCCTGCGCTGGCCGCCTCGTGCCCCTGCGCCCGCGCCTGAGCCGGCGTCGGTCGTAGGGTCATCGCTTGCCAGAGCGCCTCGGGAAGGCAGGGCGAAGGCACCGAAGGGCTCTCCGCCCCCGGCGATCAGCGCCAGGGCCTCAGCAAGCTGGGCGAGCATCGCCGGGTCGCGGCGCTCCACCCTCGTTACCCGGTCGTCCTCATCCTCTCCACGAGCCTCAGCCCGCCTGGACGTGCCGCCAGGGGCGATGAGGTCAATCACATCGCCAGCTGCACCAGGCGCGATGCCCGGCCCGGCTGCCCTCTCAGTCTCAACCGCACCCTGTTGCCCTGGTATCACCTCGACGGCGATCGCGGGCGCGGCGGGAGCGGCAGGGCTGCTCTCCCTATCGGAGGGAGCCCTGGGCTCGCCAGCGGCGATCGCAATCGGGGGTGCCACGGCCCTCGCCGACCGCCGCAGCGGCTGGGCAGGGCCGGCCTCAGCAGCCTGCGGCTGGGTGTCGTTGAGTTCACTCATCGCCCCTCCTCGGCTAATTCGTAGAGCGAGGCCGGGCTTCTCCCCTGCTTCAGCCGCTCGAGGTAGGCGAGCCAGAGCGGGTAAGTCATCAGCGGCGTGTAGGATGTGACCCGCCGCCCGCTGTCGCGCGTCAGCTCTGCGATCAGCGGGACCTCGCTGCCCGTCCCCATGTCCACGTACTTGCCCCACAACGCGCCGTAGGGCGTGCTGTTCGCCCCAAACTCGTCCGGGGTCGAGACCAGCCCCCACCCTCCCGGCCAGGCCCGCTTGAACTCCGCCGCGAGGTAGGAGGCCCGGCGCGCGTTCTGCACGATCAGCACGAGCATCAGGTCGCCGTTGAAGATCCGGTGGTAGCCGCCCGAGTAGTGCAGGTCGCGGTAGGTGCAGAACTTGTCGATCAGCACGTTCACCGACTCGGTTGAGTTGTCGAGCTCCAGCGCCCAGCGCAGCTCCACCTCGTTCGGCTGGAGCGGCGTGCCGTCGAACCAGGGAATCATCTGGGTCTCCCGGCGGGGAGCATCGAAGTCGAACCGGGCCACCACCACCGCATCGACCCGCTGCTTCTTCGCCGAGCGGAACTCCGTCTGGCAGTACACGGTGGTGCACCAGGGCAGGAGGCGCAGGCCCTCCACCATCGAGGCACACCACCAGGTCACCTGCAGGTCGTGGTCAAGGTGGTCGGGCTTGGGCGGCTTGGCCCGGACGTCGCGGGCGACCAGCAGCTCCAGCGAGCGCTCGTCGGGCTCGACGTGGAACTCACTCAGGAGCTTCTTGCCGGCGGTTGAGAGGCCGAAGACCAGGCGGGCGCTGCTCGTCGAGCTGTTGTTGTTGTTGGCGCCGCGCTTGACCATCGAGGGGGCGTTGGTCACCCAGACGAGGCGCTGCGCGGCGAGCGTCTCCAGGTCGCGGTAGGTCGTCATCACGCTGTAGCGCCGGCTGTAGAGCATCCGGTAGACCGTCTCGGTGTCCGCCACATAGATGCGTCCGAGGAAGCGCAGCACCTCCATCAGCCGCTCGTGCTTGACCGAGATGCCCCGTGGGACTGGCAGGCCAAGGCCGTCGTGACGGGGGAGATCCGGGTTCTTCTCAGCCTCGTAGACACGCGGCGGCAGCATCTCCGACGCCTGCTCTGCGTCGGGGTGGCCGTGGCGGTAGCGCCTCTGCCAGGACGAGAAGGCGCCCTGCTTCCGCCGCGGCCGCCGCTCACGCTGCCGGCTCTCAAGCGCCTGCTCGCCCTCCCGCGCCGCCTCGGAGAGCCGCTTGCCCCGCCGGCCCGTGGTCGCCTTTCTAATGCCCATTGCCGGCCTCCCCGTTGGTGTTCTGTGTGGCGGCGTCGCTGCTCTCGCCTCCGCCTCCCCCGCTGCCTGCCTGCGGCCCCTCCGGTGAGCCGGAGTCTTTGCGGGCCAGGGCCGCGTAGACGGTCGGCTCATCACGCAGTGGCCCGCGCTGTCGGCGCAAGTCCTTCGCGAGCGGCGCGTCGCTCGTCGCCGGCGCCGGGGGCCCGGCCGCCCCCGCCGCCCCCGGCCCCATGTTCTCGGGGAGGCGCTCGCCCTCCAGCACTGCCTGCACACCCTTCGGCCCGGCCAGGGTCACGACGCCGCCACCACCGCCCATCCGCAGCTCCTGCCGCAGCACCAGCG
>CALJIC010000232.1 GCA_937974195.1 uncultured Roseiflexaceae bacterium
CAGAAGTGAAACAGCATCACGTCGGGGATTTGCCTGCGAATGGAGCCACTCACCCTCTAATTTTTGCTGATCCGCAGCAAGTTGTTGAATGACCAGACCGGCCGCAGCTACATCCTCACGTGTTTCTTGACGAATAAGCAAAAGCAATGCACGTGAGATATCAGATTTTACACGGTCGAACCATGATACTCCTTCATCCGTAGTCACATGACTCGCCATCACTTCTCGGATGAATGGTTGTCGCAAGAGAGAACGAACTTCAATGGGTTGTCTTGCTAAAAGACCAATTGTGGCAAACAAAAACAAATCATCAAGTGTAATATATTCACCCGAGTCCTGTAATGCTTTGAGAAACCCTGACCACTTTTGATATGCCGCTACTGTCCTTTCGCTTGGGATAGTAGTATCGACTTCAGCTACAAACTGTCTGAGTAATCCATCAACCTGTTGTTCTCCGATTATCTCAGCAAGTGACAAGTAGGCTGCTACACGTAGACGAGCTACCGCACCAGCAGGTTTCGGAGCAGTACCATTAGCTCCAAGCTCATGCGCCAGCTTAGCACTGTCTACATCCTGCAAGAGGCTTTGAAGTTCAGACGAACTATGTAGTTGCGTAATCGCACTCACTAGACAGCCCTTGCTTGAGTCATGACCCTTCGACCAAACTCCCCCAAATCAACCCCTAAAGACATCACAACACCTCGCCCGGCGATAGGGGTAATTTCCTGACAAGCAGTGCGAATAGGTGATAGATCGTCCGAACTAGCAACAAGCGTGCCTCGAATGACTACTGGGGCGACGAATATTCTCGGTAGTGAATCGCGTCCTAGTATCTCTAGCATCTCCACAACAATAGTCTCATAAGGTGAGTTTCTGAGGGTTAATACCAGTACGGAAAGTGCACGGCAAAGTACGCTGGGTTGACGAGGTACTCGGCGACACTCCTCTGCAAGTTTACGCGCCTCGCTTGGTGGTCTTTTTTCATCATCTGTGCCCTTGACTTGAACCAAGACCAATGCATATCCAGTACTGTGTGATCCAACCAAGCCCCATCCATCGAAACCAAGTACTGGCTGATTCTGATTCGTCTTACCACGTTGTGGATGTGCTGGAAACTCAATACTGAACACATGTTTCAACGCGCTACGAGCGAGCAACTCCGTTGTTTCGGATCGGTAATTTGTCAAATGTTCTGGCTTTTTTCCCTCCTCATCTGGATCTGGAAGACCCATACGAAAAGCCTTGGTAATCGCGCTTAGGTCAAATCGCTTTGCCACTGATGGATCCGGTTGAGCAATGGTGATAATATCTTGCTCTCCGTAGGCTTCGCGTACAGCAGCTACTATTGAAGACAGTAGTGGGTCGGCAGCATCATCAAGATTGCACAGACAGCTGACAATTGCCCATTGATGAACTCCATCCTCGTGCAATTCGTCAATTTTGTATGTCATTCCACCGCCGTCCAAAACTTATAGAAATGAGAGTCGTGTGAAGGTGTTTGTCTTTGAACGGCCGTCACCGTCTTCGAGGTCACAGCTGGCACACATGGAATGTGCCGGATACGAGATCATGCTCATTTGTCTGGCGCAATCTCATATCGTTGTTCCGTACAGCCTCTGACGCTGACCAACCAGGTTAAGTTCAAGCGCCTCCTTCCCTATTATATGCGAGCCACTTGCGCTAGGCAATCTCCTCCCGTGACGGAAGCGAACCGACCTAGATTATCAGGCTGGTCAATTATAGAACAAACATGCGACAAGTACTGTCACACTCAGCAGGGTTCGGTAAGTGCCCGCGCCTCTGCAGAACCGTCAGGAGCTGTCAAGTCGCACTACAACGCGGTGCTTTGCCCTGGGCGATGGGCCAGAGTGTCATACCAACAACAACTATTGCCGTTGACCTGCCTGTCTTCACTGAAATGAAGGTCAGTTATTTTTCCTGATTTCCTCCTTTGCAGAACTTGCTATGGTAGAACTATCGAGAAAAGCCTCCAACAGTCCCATTATTCGCTGTTTGGCAGGCTCTCAGCCCGCCCGCCGGCGTTCACCGCCGGCCCTTGCGTACGCGCCCGTGGCGCTCATCACCCTAGTGCGCCGTGCTGCTGGTCAGCAGCACGGCGTCAATGCCCAGCCACGCGACTTGCCGTCGCCGATGTGCCGCTGAGGGCGCATAGCGCTCCTCGTTCGTCCCCTGCTCGTCCTCTCACACGACAGCCCGACGCTACCCGCGCCGGGCTGTTGCTTTGCGCTGGAGAAACCCATGCCCCCGCCGCCCTTCTACTTCGCGGTGGGGGCGCGACCCCGACCGCGCGACTGTCTGGTTGCCATGCTCGCCGGCCAGCGCCATTTCCTGGTACCCGCCGGGTCGACCGCCGACCGGCTGCTGCAACGCACGCCGGATGTTCACGTCGTTCTTGACTCCTGGGCCTTCCCGCCGGGCAATCCGGTGCGGCCATCGCTCGCCCGCTACGCTCACCTGGTCGCCGGCTGGCACGCGCGCACGCGCTGCGCCGCTGAGGCCGGCCAGCTCGCCGCGCCCTGGCTCGATTGGGCGGTGACCTACGACACGATTGGCGATGGCGCTGCCAGCGAGCGCGATGATGCGCAGCTGCAGGCGCTCTGCCGCCAACTTTGCCGTACCCCCGACCCGCCGATTGTCCCGGTGATCCACTACCCAGCTGCCGACGCCGATGCGATTATCGGTGATCTGCTGCGCGACCGCACGCTGTGCTTCGACGACGACGAGCAGGTGCAGCTTGGTCAGCGTCTCGCCTGGGGCTTCGCCGATGAGCCGGATGGACCGTCCGACCGGCCGGTCTGCGCGATTGGCGGCCTGGTGCCGGCCCACTATAGCCGCGACTCGGCCTACTGGTACGAGCGGCTGATCGCGGATCTCGAGGCGGCCGTCACGCTCCATCCCTTCCAGCGCCGCATCCACCTGCTGGGTGTTGGCCGGCCCTCCTGGGTGCTGGCATCGCCGCTGGTGATGAGCTTCGACAGCTCTGGCCCGGCCCGGCTGGCCCTGATCGGCTTTGACCAGGGCATTGGCCGCGCCTATACCGACGCCTACGGTCTCTCGATCGCAAAGCTGCGCCGTTCGCGCGAGGCCAGGTTGGTCTACCACGTCGCCGATTACCGGGCGCGGGTCGGCCTGCCCTGGCAGCGGGTTGATGGCGAAGCCTTGCTTGACGATCGCGAGCTCGCACTGATTCCCGCCGCCGATCTCGAACACTGGGATCAGGTGGCGCTGGCCTAACCAACAACCCCTATCGACATCGAGGAAGGAGGACATGCTCACGAACTGATCACGATTGCTGTCCGCACGACGGTTGCGCCCACATGGGCCGGATGCCACTGAGAAGCGGCGTCCGGCCTTTTTTGTTGGCGATTGACACCAATGACAACCACGAGGAGAACCACGATGAACACGAAGCACCCAACCACCGACCCTTCGACAGGCTCGGGGCAGGACACGCCGATCGACGCCGACCTGCAGGCCCTGGCCGATGAGATCGCCGCGACAACCGGCGTCTCGTCGGTGACGGCCATGCACCTCGCGCGACTTCAGCGCCCGTCGCTCCAGCAGTTCGCCCAGCAGTGGGACGCCGAGGCTGCCCGCACGCGTGGGCTTGCCCGCCGGCGCCGCCCCACCCTACTGCCGCCGACTGATGAGTGATGCCCGAGCAATCGTGCGGGTATCGCCCAGTTGACATCGGCGCGCTATCCGCACCCGGAGCTTTCTACGATGACAACAGCTGATACGCCGGTCGTCGCCCGGTCGCAGCGTTGGGAGCGGCAGATCATCTGCTGGCTTGCCCGACTGCATGCTCGCGCCGATGGCCATACCCTACCAGGGCTTGAACACTATCGTCGCGCCCGCAGCACGCTACGGCACCAGGAACGCCTGAATGCCGAGACAGCGGCGGAGTGCAAACAGGAACAACAGGGAGACAACCATGATCGAAATGACGCTTCAGGAACGAGTCGCCGCTGAACGGGCGACCGGCCACAACATCGCGATGGAGCCGCCGCAGGAGTGTCGGATGCTCTGGCAGCGCGCCCGCGCCGCCGGTATTCCGCTCGGCCGGCTGGCCATCCTGCGCCGCCCGCTCACCGCTGCCCGCATCGGCGGCGCGTGGAATCGCAGCACCGGCGATATCTGGGTGCTGCAGAGCGACGACCCCGCTGAGACCCTGCGCCGCCTGCTGCACGAATTAGCCCACGCCGAGCGGCAGTCGCTGCGCCCGGCCACGATCGACGAGGATTGGGACGAGGAGGCCGCCACCGAGCACCGGGCGCGCGAACTGGCGCAGCGCTGGGATGTCGGTGCCAGCTTCGACGGCATGCCGCTGTCGCAGAGCCTGGCGCAGATCGAGACCCTACGCGAGCGCCACCACCTGGCCGCCGATCTCGCGGCGACCCGCGAGCCCTTCCAGGCCCGCGCCGCCTACGACGCCATCTGCAACCTGGCGCACAGCCGCGGCTGGGGCGAGGCGACGTTAGAGGCCGCGCTTTACGATGCCGACGAAGACGACGCGGTGAATGCCGCGATCGTCGATTTCAGCCGGGCCGGCCTCCGCGCCAGCTGGCGGGTCGGTCACGGCATCGGCGGCAGCTTTGGCCCGCTGGCATGCCAGCAGGATACCCGCAGCGGCGCAATCCTGCGCTCGGCGCTCCGCCAGGCCACTTATCTCACCACGGACTGGTTCAGTCGGCGGTTGGTCATCTCGACCGACGCGCCGCGCCGCCTATCGTTGTTGCTGACCCTCAGCGAGGCTGCCGAGCTGCCTGCGGTGCTCAGCGCCGCCCAGGCGCTGCTGCTCGCGCACCCCGATCAGAGCCTGCTGGCGACCTGGCGCTGTTATGGCGAGCCCAGTGAAGCGGTGCGCACCTACCAGCTGAGCGTCAGTGTTGATCAGGAGACCACTCACCTGTGGGTGCTGCTGCGCCCACGCCGGCCACGGGATCGCATCGTCGAGGCCGCCCTGCAGCGCTTCATCCTGACCTGGGCGGAGGTGACGGCGATCCGCAACGAGTCCTTTGCCGAGGGGTTGCTCACCCTCTGGGCACAGCACGGCTAGATTCAGATCAGTATCCCACCAGTGCCGGGAAGCAATGGGAACCCAAACCGGAGGGCAACGGTTTGGGTTCTCTTTGTTTCCGCACCATCGGGCACGGCCAGGATTACCTGGCATGCCCAAGGATGTATGCATCATGCGCGATCTCCCCCCGCCGCCACTCCGCGAGCTGCTACACCATCCCGCGCTCGGCCCACCGCCGCTTGGCGAGCCGCCCAGCGTGATCATCGGCAGCAGTAGCGGCGGCAACGACAGTCACGCCGCAGTGCTCTGGGCACGCTGGCGCTGGCCCGATGTGCCGATCATCATCTGGCATGCCCTGCTCGATGAGATGGACTGGGAGCAGACGCCGGCTGCGCTCGACGCTCTGGCTAATCGCGTCGGCGGCCAGCGGGTGACGGTGCAGGCCGTCTATCAGCGCACTGGCAAACCCACCCCGACCGGACAGCACGGCGTCATCCTTGCCACAATCCACGACGTAGACGCTAACGGCCCGGCCACCGCCGCGCAGTACCCCGACGGCATCCGCACCCTGCTCGACTTCGCCATGACGGCCCGAAACGGCCAGCCGCCAACCGCGCGCATCCGCTGGTGTACCCATTACTTCAAGATAGCGCTCTTCGACGCCTGGGCGCGGCGGAATCGAAAGCTGCTCGGCGATCGGCCACTCCTGATCACCGGCGAGCGCTGGCGAGAATCACCCAGCCGCGAGCGCCGACTGACATCTTGGGAGTGGCGCGATGCGCTCACGCTCCAGCCGGGCCACGCCGAGCATCCCGCCGGCTGGCAGCTGCTCTGGCTCCGCCCGGTGATCGACTGGGCCTGGCACCAGGTCAACGCCTATGTGCGTGACTGGGGTGTGCCGTTTCACCCCGGCTATGCCGCTCAGGGCGAAACCCTGGAGACCATGCTCGACCCGCACCGCGACGAGCAGCAGGGCCGGGCGCGGCTCTCGTGTCGCTGCTGCATCTTTACCCACCCGCGCCACCTGGTCGCCGCGCTCCAGAACGACCCGGCCGCCATGGCGCCGGCAATCGCGCGGGTGCGCGCCTACGAGCATGCCAGCGGCTTCAGCTGGCAGCAGCGCGGCCCGATCGATGAACTGCTGGCAGCCGAGCCTGCACCACGCTACCGGCAGCAGCTGTTGCTGCCGACTGACTGATCACTCGCATACGAGGAGGCTCTATGCACGCTATCCCACCGCCAACCCCCGAAGAGATCCACGCCTGGGGCTGGGAGATGGGCGTCGAGGCCGGGCGCCGCCTGGCCGACGAAAGCGATGCCTTCATTGGCATCACCATCCCCGGTCTCGACGCACCTGCCGCCCTGGAGATCTACGGCGGCGCCTACCTGCGCGCCCTGATCCAGGGCTATCGCACCACGCTGCGGCAGCTCCTGCGTGACCGCGCAGACATTGCTGCCGACCAGCGCCGCCGTACCCCGACCGCCACACCGACGCTCAATCAGAAAGGCAAGACCGATGACCACGCCAACGACCATGTTTGATGGCCTGCTCGACGACAATGCGCCGACGACCTTGACTACCCGCGAGCAGACCGATGCTCATCTTGAACTGGATGCTGATGTCGGAACGCCGGTCAGCGCCGCCAACCCCGACGACGAGGCGGAGATGCGCACCGAGCCCGCTCCAGTAGCCGCAGACCTCGACCCGAACGAGAAGCTGGTGATCGTCGAGGGCCAGCGCTTCCTCGTGGCCGCCGACATCGACAACGAGACGGTCCGCCAGCACCTGATCCGCCAGGGGTTCGCCAACCTGGCCGGCGCCGAGATTCGCACCGGCACGGCCCAGCACGATGGCCGCACCCTCGCCACGGTCGACTTTATCAAGAAGGCCGGCACGAAAGGGTAGCGCCAGCATTGAACATTGCTGCATCGCCGGGATCGGGGCAGCTGTCCTGATCCCGGCCTTGATCCATTTGGAGGCGCACATGCATCCGCCAGCACCGAACGCCGCGCTCATCGCCCTGCTCGAGGCGATCCCGGCACAGCCCATTGACACCGCCAACCCGCTCACGACACTCCAACCACTCATGAGCGGCACGCTGACCTTCGCGCAGGCGCTGGAGCCTGAGATCCAGGCCGCCCTTGACGCCTGCGCGGCCATCGCCTATCGCCAGAACCGGCCTGGGAGGATTCTATGCGACCGACTATCCACCGTGCGTCCCATCCCCGCGCCGGCGTGCGTTGTCGGGTGGTGAGGCGCTCCGACACAGACACGCTCACGCGCCTGGTCGAGAGCGAGCAACTCGCCGCCATTCACTATGGTCGGCAGGCCGCAGCGCTGATCCGGCAGCGATTCCCCGACTTCTACGCCGCCCATGTCGCCGACCTGCGCACCACCCCACCGCACCTGCTGGGCGTTGTCCAGGCCTTCTTCTCGCTGGCCCAGCAGGTGATCCAGCTTGATCACAGCTACGCGCTGACGATCGACCCGGCCAATCCCCTCCGCGTGCTCCGCCCGGCGCTAAGCGACGACGACGCGCTCAGCTATCTGGAGGAATTTCACGGCTGGGGGCTGGACGAGGTCTGCCCGGAGGTCTACGGCATCCCGACCGAGCAGGAAGAGCTGTTTGGCGAAGGCCGTAACCTGCTGGTCGCCGTGCTCTGGTCGATGGCCGACCGCACCGCATGGAGCGCGACGATGTTCGACATGGAGGAAGTCATCGACTACTGGGTCGACCAGGTGGCGATCAGCCCGGAGCAGGCCGCGCAGCTCGACCGCCTGCCACAGCTGGAGCGTACCACCGACATGGAGGCGCTCTGCACGGCGCTGAGCGCGCAGCCGTTCCATCTTCCCGATGGGAGGCCCATCGATCTCGGCCAGGTCGTGCGCTATGTCTTCGGTCGCACCGGCAACTGGTTCGCCGACCTGAGCTGCGACGAGTTGGCCGAGATGAGCGGCAGCGGCATCGACTGGTGCAGCGACGATCTGATCGCCATCGCCGCCGATCAGACCGTAGCACGCGGCTGGTTCGAACACTACCACGCGCTGAACGCGCTTGTCACCGCTGAGCTGGCCGTACTCAGTGCCGTGGTCGCTGCCGTGCAGCAGGCTGCCGCGCCACAGCTCACCGCCACCCCCGCAGGACCGCCGCTCGTCGATCTTGCAGGGCTGCAAGATCAACCCTGATGGACCGAAGCCCTTCCAACGCCATGAACACCGCCGGCGACACCTTGCATGATCGGCGCCGAATCGGGATGCCTCGTCGCACCTATGCTAGATCAGCCGGCCTATGTATCCACGAGGAGCCCACGATGTCACCTGACCCGACTATCCCTCCAGCACAGCGGGCGCGACCCTGGCAGCGCCATCGGCCACGCCCGCTGCGCCAGACCATGCTGATCGACCGCCTGCCAGCCGTCCAGATCGGCATCTTCGAGGACGCCATCTACCTGACCCGCCGCCAGGGTCGCGGCTGGAGCACCTACCCGATCAGCGCCGAGGATCTCGCCGCTGCCCTGGGCAAGCTCCCGACCAGCACCGGCCTGCTTCCGCCGAATACTCTGGGCGCCGGCGCGGTGAACGGGCAGCGCTACTACGCACTCCTGGTTGCGCCACGCCCGGCCGCCCTGCGCATTGCTGGCCGCAAGCGGCCGCACACCATCCAGACGCCGCCGCTCGTCTGGGCCGGCTGCGGGCACGACTACCGCATCTTCGCCCTGGCGACACTCGACTGGCCGCAGCGGCAAACACCGCTCTACCACGCGCCGTTCCCCAACACCTACGAGCCCGGCTCGATCTGCTGGGGCAGCACCGATCCGCGTGGGGTCGCGGCGCCCGAGACCATGCTGAGCGCGCTTGATCTCTACCTTGAAGGCTCGTTCTTCAACAACCACATCGCCCAGCAGCGCAGCCGGAGCAAGCCGCGCAACGTGATGGCGCTCTACCGCACGCTCAGCGCCGAGACGCCCTACCCGCTCGACGACCTCGTCCCGGCCGGGCACGACCTCGACTGGCTGCTCTCCGGCCTGGCCTGGCGTGGGGGCGGGATGCGATGAGAGGATGACCCGATGCAGACCCTGACCATTGACCATCCCATCCCCTACCTCGTGCCGCCCAACCAGCCGATCCAGATCGGCCTGGTTGGCTGTGGCGGCACAGGCTCACATATCGCCCAGAGCCTGGCGAGAATGGCAGCCCACCGACACGAGCGCGGCGGCCCGCCCCTGCGCCTCTTCTTCATCGACGGCGACCACGTCGAGGCGCACAACATCGGGCGACAGCTCTTCGCGCGGGCTGAGCTAGGCAACAACAAGGCCCAGACCCTGGCCGATCGTCTCAACGCCGCCCTCGGCCTCGACATCGTCGCCGTACCGGAGATGGCGACAGCCACCCTGTTGGGTGAGCTGGCGCCGCCCTACCAGACCATCGGCATCCTGGTCGGCGCCGTCGATACCGCCAGCGGCCGGCGCGCGATTCACGAAGCCCTGACCCGATCAAGCTGGCGCCTCTGGCTTGACATCGGCAACGAACACGACTGGGGCAAAGTGCTACTGGGCACCGCGACCGAGCAGCGTCAGCTGCGCGGCGCCCTGAGACTGGGCGGCCTCTGCACCGCGCTGCCGGCGGCCAGCCTGCGCTACCCGCACCTGCTCAAAGAACCGGCTGACCAGCTGCAGGGCGACTGCGCGGGCGACATGCGCGACGGCCTGCAGAGCCTGATGATCAACCAGGCCATGGCCGCTATCGCCGCCCAGTACCTCCACCAGCTCATCAGCGCCCGATGCGTCACCAGCTTCGAGACTGCACTCGACCTGGCCAACCTGACGATGACCTCGATTCCGATCACAGCGGCGGCCCTCGCCGAAGCCAGCGGGCTCACCGTCGCCGAGATCACCCTGACCGATGAACCCAGGCATCAACGAACGAGAGGACACCCATGACTCAGACAGCACCACCGACCACTGACGGCGCCCAGACCCAGCAGTTCATGCTGTTCGACCTGGGCGAGAGCATCGCCCCGCCTGCGGCGGTAGAACCGCCCCTGCAGCGTGAGGCCACGCCGCCCGCCGCCGCTCGCAGCAACAAGTGCAGCCAGCGCCCTGCGGCGAAGGCCAGCACCCAGCCGACGCCGGCAGCACCAGTGCGCCTGGAGATCACGCCGACACCGACACTGCCCGAGCTTCCGCCGCTGCAACTCGCCGCCGTGCGCGCCGCACTCTGCCAGGCCCTCGCTGCGCAGGCCCAGACCGCCTATCAGGCGCTCCTGGCAGAACAGCCCGACGACCCGGCCCGCATCGACATACCCCTTGAACGCATCGCGGCCGCCGCGCAGCTGCTCAACGAGTCGCCGGCGCTCAACGCAGCCGTGAGCCTGCTCGCGCTGGAGGCGCCGGAGTAGCAACAACACCCGTTTCACCGCATGACGAAGGGCCAGTGCCGGACGGCGCTGGCCCTTTTGTTATTATCAGCTTCATCTACTCTTGTTGAGACGCTACACACGAATGACCGATGTCACCCCAAATACACGGATATCATCGACGTGGCGGTACGGCTCATAGTCACGCTCCCGGTAGAAACTCCGCAATCGACAGATCCAGCAGAAATTTGAAGTAGAAGCTCGCGCAAAAGCATTTACAGTAGATCTTGCGATTAACAATTGTTGTCCGGCCAGAAAAGGAAGGTCATCCGATCGTTTCTCGCGCAAATCGTCAGTCCAGTCACTCCAATATCCAACGGGATATTCTTGTGAGGAATATACGAGATTACTATTCTCGGCGTAAACAGTCGCCGAACGTGGCAATATGCATGGTGCCGGACTCCAGATACGACGCCTCATGCGCCACATTTGCCACCGGGGAGTCGTTGGTTCTCGAAGAATAACCGCGGCAGGAACCACACGCCATCCCCCAAAGCTCTCAACAAACCTGCTCACAGGGGCGATTGGAATATCACCGCGACAGCGGAGTGGCGACACAAAGTTCGCACGAACTACGTTACTACCCATATACCAATCAACAACCTCTTGCAGTATTGGGTCATCTGATCCATGCCGCCGCTGGAAGACCCCACAAATGTCGAGGTCATAGACAATTTTGCCAGAAGTTATAGAGCCACTGGCATAACCCAACACATAGTCATTTGATGGCCACTGCTCTTGAGGTGATTGTTGAGCCTCCCATAGCTTAGTAACCTGCTGCCAGATAGTAGCAGCACTCGTGTCAATGGTTCCAGTTACCACTGACACTCTTGGCCACCATTGTGGCGATGTCTGTGGATGTATCTTCCACAATTCGAGATCAACAGGGCAAGTTTGAGCAGCAAGCCACAGTGCATCAGACTCGCTGATTTTTTGCCGATTAATGGCCCAGGCCAGCGTGCGTAAGTATGCTGTCCGGTAGACATCACTGAGTCGCAGATCTGCTCCCGCATAACGCTCTTTATCTGTTGAACGACCAATCCAGAAATCGAGAGGCTTAGCTGACGGCGTGATGGCCATTTGGTTCACTAACAGTTGCCATTCATATGACCAATGGTCGATAAATCGGACATGTACATTCCGTTCTAGCCGATCAGCCCAGTACATATAAATTGGAGGCAAAAACGATCGCACATGACGCTCAAAAAAAGATGGTATTTGCCAATCCGAAGGGGCATCATCTGCATGACGTAGTATTGTTGGTGAGAGCACGACGTCATTTGTCAGCATATCTTTAAATAGGAGCCAAGAGAGGAGGGAATGCTGAGAGAACGACCCGGCGACTTCCGCTATTAGAGACGACACCACGTCAGGCTGCTCCATTTGGGCACGCACTAGCACGAGCAACCCATTACATGCGGCGCTTTCGAGCGACTGCTCACGGATCCATCGGGCAAGAAAGACTCGCGTGACTTCGCCATAGATAGGATCAACAAGCAGTTGAGCAAGCGCGGTACAGGCTCGCTCACGTACGAGCAGCGAGGGCCAGTTGAGTCGCGTTGCTAGCCAGCGTAGCCGATTCTCTGGATGAGTCATGGAGTGTCATCCTGATCTGTCCACGATGGTGTCGGCAATATGGCAGGTGACACCAATTCCAATGCACCAGACACTAACACGTCAATGAGCTCAGGTACAAGTGCAGGCTGCCCCATCAATAGGCAATACTCAATAATGCGCGCGAAGAGATCGTGACCGATCGACGCGTAGCGTTGAACAGTTTCTCCCAAAGTCTCACGAAGAAAGTCGTACCAGCGCTCAGGATAGAGTCGTCGGATATATTCCCATCGACGCTCTGCCTCCTCCTTAGGGTAGTAATACCAGATCCATCCGATCCTCTCGATATGCGCCCGGACAAGCCAGGGATATGCACACTCACGACCATAGATTGAGCGCACTAGCTCGAAAATATCGTCGGCTATGCGTATATGACTGCCCTCGGCAAGCATCGTATTCAACGCCTCGACAACATCAGCACCACGTCCTGTACCAACCCAATAAGCCATCCAGGAGCGCAGTTGAGTCTCCCGATCAATGATTTGCCGAGTATGGAGTTCGGCCAGGTACGCGCCGAACCGCTGCGGTTCGAAGTCTGATACAAGTGGAGGATTTTCAGGCCGATGCTCAAACGGCGTACTGGACGACTCTTCGTGCTCTGGCTGCCGGTGATGTGCTCCAGGGCCAAGCAATGCAGCGATCCTATTCAGCAACTCTGCTGCTCCGATATCACCCTGCTCAACTTGCTGTGCCAGCATCTGGAGGCTCTCATCATCTATGGCCGTGCTGGCGATCGCCTGGTCAAGCGGGTCTGCTAGATCCGCGTGTTCAAGGAAGACATGGAAAGCGTGGAGTGCATTGTAGGAGTCCTCCTGTTCAAACAGCCACTGGTGGTAAACCGGGAGCAGATCTGGAGCAATCTCTGCAAGGGCATTTGCGAGATCCCGTGGTACATGTCCCGTATGATCTCCATCGGTGTAGTCCGTGATGGCGGCAATAGCTGGGGCCAGCTGCATGAGCCAACGGCGTGGCCGCTCCATCGAATCGGCAATGTCACCTTGGGCAACACACTCGGCGTACCACCGAACGACTGTCAGGGCCTGGTCAAGCAGCATGTCCTTATGGTTTCCATGCGCAATCAAGTTTGACGCAGCCTGCTCGATCGCGCTTCGTGCCAGATCGGCGCGGTTGTAGAGAGCTGCCAAGCCAGCAAGGTGGGCAAAGTGTGCTGCGCGTTCGGGAAATGGCTCAATCGTTGTCGCCAGACGATCGTTCTGCTGTTGAACCAGCCAATCGATGGCCGTGGGCTCCATCCATTGGCGGCGCCAAGTTGTTGACTTCTCAACCCAATTATCTGGATATACATAGCGGGACGCGAACATCGCGGCAAGATCAGCTTGCGTGATGGGAGTTTCCAATCCGACTGCACCGCGTACGGCTATCAGTACGCACGCAATCCGCACCGCTGCTTCTGCCGCCGCATTACCATAACCCAGAATAACATCATCGGTCACGGATGGCCAGCTAGGCCGAGGGTGATCCGCAAGACGGCTAAAGAGCCAACCAAGTGTTGGTGCTTGCCCTGCTGTGACCATTTCGGCGATTTCATGCGCAACCGTAGCTAGATGCTGTACCCATGCCCGCTGCCAACTGAAAGAGCCGATCTCCTCTAGCCAAGCGTGATGACGATCTCCTAAACCGGAAAGGTAGTTGGCCAAACAACAGATGAAGCTCTCAACAAAGGCCGACGCAGCATCCAGATCGTGCTCGTGCCGCTCTTGCCGGTTCACGCTCAAAACACCGAGGTCATATGACGGCACTATTCCAGGATATGCATTCGGTAGCTGGTTCAGGCATCGATATATGGCTACCCAGGGGTCATTATTGTCGTGTTCTGTCAGAATATCATCCACCCGCAGCCCCTCTTCGAGAGCCAACTGGATGAGAGTGTGAAGCGGTATTGCACGCTCGTGCTGCAATACGATGGGAGGATCATCTGGAGGGACTGGTGGCCCAGGTATCGTGTTGGCAACCAAAGCGCGTAGCCCTGCCGCATCCTTACGAACCCAGAGCTGGCGCGCATAAATCTTGAGGATCTGCAAGGTATAGCCCTGCGGTCGATTGCGCACCGCGATACGTACAATATCGTTGACCGTTCTCGTGGAAAGCAGTGCAGCAACCTGTAGGAATGGTGAAACGTTTGTATCCCAACGTTTAGATACATCGGTCGCATTCACAGACCGATTATATTGGACACGATAGCGTAGGATCTCCAGGTAGCGCTCAACCACATGCAGTTCGTTGTGATTAGCTGCATGCTCCGCCAGGATTGCCAACTCGCGATCGGTGAGCTCGTCAGCAATCGACTGTAGACGAAGCGGCAGGGTTGGGTCTTCCGTTAGCCGCAGCTGTGGATACAGAAGAATCTCGAAGGTATCGCTCCGAAATTCAAATGTGTTGTAGTACAAACAGTATTCCCCGAGCAGTCCCACACGCAGGGCATTCGTAAGGTCTCCACACACGAGTGATGCGGTGATACTGCGGGTCAGGATAGTTTGGATATCCTGATGAGTTTGGCGTTGCCTGATTGCCTCAATCGCCCACTGCCGCGTCACTCCCTGGCGTAACGATTGATCATCCCCCAGGTCAGCCTCCAGTAGCCATGTAAAAGCCCAGCGCCAATAGACGGGCGCAAAGGTTTTGAGCCACTGCAGAGCCTGGCGTTTGATAATAACCGCCACATCGGCGTGCTCGGGGAGGCCAGTGACAAAGACCAACAAACTGCTGTGAAATGGGCGGAGACCCATTGCATCATGCCGAAGCAGATGCTCGACTTGCCTGAGAGCTTGGGTTACTTGTCTCGTCGTCTGCTGATCTGGAGCGAGACACATCAGAACCCCATTACGCGGCCACGGGAATGGGCAGGCAGCCAGCAGATGCAGGATATCCCGGCTGTTGTCTGGGAGGCTGTGCCAGAGCGATTGATATAGATCTTCAGATAATGATTCTGCTAGGCCGCGAGGGCACAGGATGCAGTTTC
>CALJIC010000233.1 GCA_937974195.1 uncultured Roseiflexaceae bacterium
GCTGCGGGATGAAGGCACCGCGGAGAGCCTACGCTCTCCACACCTTCCCGCTGTGAAACGAGCGCTTCCGGTGGGCCTGTACCCTCCTCTCCTCCCCGCCTGTGGGACGGCTGCGGGATGAAGGCACCGCGGAGAGCCTACGCTCTCCACACCTTCCCGCTGTGGGACGAGCGCTTCCGGTGGGCCTGCGGCTCGCCAGGCCTCCCCGCTAGGGATTGGCGGGGTGCGGGGAGGCTTCGCCTCCCCGCTATTTCTTTCATTCGAGCCCCCCGGAGGGCGGCCGGTGCGGCCGCAGAGCCCGCGTCACTGCGAGCTGGGCGCGGGCTCGGCGCGGATCTCCCCGAAGCGCGCGCCGAGCGCCAGCAGCCGCTCCTGCAGCAGCGGGACCTCGAGCTCGTGCGGCAGGACATCGCGCTGGACGGCCAGCGCCGCCGCGGTGCCCGCCGCCTGGCCCATCGTCATTGTCTGCGCCATCGAGCGGCAGGAGGCGTGCGCGTCGTGCGTCGCGCTGAAGCAGCGCCCCGCCACCAGCAGCCCGCTCACCTGCTGCGGCACCAGCGTGCGGTAGGGGATGTCGTAGGTCATGCCGTCCGGCAGGTAGGCCCAGGCTGTGTCGGCGCCGGGGCGGTGGTCCTCGATCGGCGCGCCGCATGCGCCGATCGCGTCTTCGAACTTGCGCGCGCTCAGGCAGTCCTCGCGCGTCAGGCGGTAGCGGCCGTAGACCCGGCGCGTCTCGCGGACGCCGATCGGGTGGCAGAGCCACGAGAGCTGCGCCCGCTCGAAGCCCGGCACGTAGTCGCGCAGGAAGCGGGCGTACTCGAGCGCCTGCCGGCGACCCTCGACCTCGGCCGCGGTCAGCGCCACGGGGTCGGTCGGGTCCACGTCGGCCACGCGGGTCATGACGGTGTGGATCTCGCCGTCCATCGTCGTGACGTGCCAGCTGCCCTCGCGGCGTGGGAGGCGGTAGCCCTTCTGCGCCGCCTGCTCCATCGCCTGCCACATGGCCTGCTTGCCGAACGCCCGCGCCCGCTCGGTGTCCACGTGGGCCATGCGGAACGTGGTGGTCAGCGTCTGGGCCGGGTCGATGTCGCCCGCGCGCTCGTACGGGGCGCCGGCCAGGTGGCAGACGTCCGCGTCGCCCGAGCAGTCGATCACCACCCGCCCGGTCAGCTTCAGCAGGCCGCGCTTGCCGGCAACGATCACCCCGGCGATGCGGTCGCCGTCCATCAGCACGTCGAGGCAGAAGCTGTGGAGCAGCAGCCGGACGCCGGCCCGCAGCGCCAGCTCCTCCCAAACCACCCGCAGCAGCGTCGGGTCGTAGGTGATGCCGGTGCCGGCGCCGTAGCTGTTGGGGCGCTCGAACGCGGCGCCGCGCTCCCTCAGCGCGCCCACGACCTCGTCGGGGATGCCGCCGACCACCTTGTAGGCCACCGAGCCCGGGGTGTAGAAGCCGTAGAACGTGTCGAGCACCTGGGTGCTGGTGCCGCCCAGGAAGCCGTAGCGCTCGACGAGCACCGTGCTGGCCCCGGCGCGCGCGGCGGCGATGGCCGCGGTGACGCCCGCGGACCCCGCGCCGACGACGATCACGTCGGCGTCCCACAGCGCCGTGAGGCGCTTCGTGTAGACCTCCATCCCAAAACCCCCTCTGCGTGCGCGGCGAGCCTCCTGCGCTGATCGTACGCGCACCAAATGAGCAGCTCAAGTGCACAGTTGCACATCTGCGAGGTGCTATACTTTTCTCTCTCGCCGCTGTGACGCAGCGCAGCTACGTCACAGCGGCGGAAAAATGGGCTATGGAGAGCCTGCGGCCCTCCATGCCTCCCTGCTTGGGGCTGCGACGCACCATAGCTCTCCGCTCGCCGGGAGAAGAGAGCATGTGGCTTGCCACAACTCCCTGCTCGGCGGGGAACGAAGGGCTGCCGCCGCACTCCCGCTCGGAGGGAAACGAAGGACCGCCGCCACACTCCCCTGCTCGCTGGGGCAGGATGCGCAAGGAGGATGCCATGAGCCGGACGCGCACGAGGAGCCGGCAGGACCGCATCGTGCAGATCCTGGTCGAGAGAGGACGCACCACGGTGCGCGATCTGGCCGCGGAGCTGGCCGTCTCGGGCTGGACGCTGCGCCGCGACCTGGCCGAGCTGGAGGAGCGCCAGCTGATCGTCCGCCACCACGGCGCCGTGTCGCTGGCCAGCGGCGCGCGCCCGGAGCTCCTGCTCGCCATGCCGCCCGCGCCGGCCGGCGGGAGCGAGCTGGACGCGCTGCAGCGCATCGGGCGGGCGGCGGCCGACCTGCTCGCCTCGGGGGAGCGGGTGGCCCTCGGCGCCGGCCGGACCACCACCCAGGTCGCGCGGGCGCTGCGCGGCCGCCGCTCGCTGACGGTCGTGACGAACGGGCTCAACATCGCGCTCGAGCTGGCCGCGGACCAGGGGATCGAGGTGCTGTGCACCGGCGGCGCCGTCGACGGGCGCTTCTTCACGCTCACCGGCCCGATGACCGAGCGGGCGCTGCGCTCGCACTACTTCGACGTGGCGGTGATCGGCGTGAGCGGCGTGAGCGCCGAGGCCGGCCTGACCGTCAACAGCCCGCGCAACGCCGTGGCCCTGGAGCTGATGATCGACCACGCGCTGCGGGTGGTGGTGGTCGCCGACCACAGCAAGCTGGGGAGAATCGGCTTCGCGCGGCTCGCCCCGCTCGACGCGGTGGACACGCTGGTGACCGACGAGCGCCCGCCGGACGAGCTCTGCGACGCCCTGCGCGACTCCGGCGTCGAGCTGGTGGTGGCCGGCGGGCTACGTTGACGGACGGCACGACTTCCCGTATGATCCGCGCCGCACGACTGTAAGGAGCTGTGCCATGGCGCGCCGCAGCTACCCGTTCTCGCCGGTGGACGCCGCCTGGCTCCACATGGACGAGCCGACCAACCTGATGATGATCACCGGCGTGCTCATGTTCGACACGCCGCTCGACTTCGCGCGCCTGCGCGAGCTGATCGAGCGGCGCCTGCTGCGGTTCGACCGCTTCCGGATGCGGCTCGCCGACCCGAACCTGCGCAGCCGCTCGCCCCGCTGGCTGGAGGACCCGCACTTCAACCTGCGCTCGCACCTGCACCGCATCTCGCTCCCATCGCCGGGCGGCCAGGCGGCGCTCCAGGAGCTGGTAAGCGACCTGATGAGCACGCCGCTGGACTACACCAAGCCGCTCTGGCAGTTTCACGTGGTGGAGAACTTCGGCAGTGGCGGAGCGATCATCGCCAGGCTGCACCACGCGATCGCCGACGGCATCGCGCTCGTCCGGGTGCTGCTCTCGCTCACGGACGATGCCCCGGACGGCGATCTGCGCGACGGCCCGGATGAGGCGCAGGGCGACGGGCGCGCCCCGCTGCTCCAGCCCCTGCAGCGCACCGCACAGCTCGCGGCGCAGGTGGGCGAGGCGCTCGGCGCGCTGGGCGACCCGGAGCGCCTCGCCGAGGGAGTGCGCCTCGGCATCGGCGGCGCCGAGGCGCTGAACAAGCTGCTGTTCATGGCCCCCGATCCGCCGACGCCGCTCAAGGGCCAGCTCGGGGTCGAGAAGCGCGCGGCCTGGTCGCAGCCGGTCCCCCTGGACGACATCAAGGCCGTCGGCCGGATGGCGCGCGGTACGGTCAACGATGTGCTGATCAACGCCGTGGCCGGGGCGCTGCGCCGCTACCTGCTGCGCCGCGGCGCGCCGGTGGCCGGCCTGAACATCCGCGCCGTCGTGCCGGTGAACCTGCGGCCGCCCGACGAGCCGATCGGCGAGCTGGGCAACCGCTTCGGCGTGGTGTTTCTCGCGCTGCCGCTCGGGATCGCCGACCCGCTCGACCGGCTGCTGGAGCTGAAGCGGCGCATGGAGGCGATCAAGGGCTCGCCGGAGGCGGTGCTGGCCTTCGGGCTTCTGCACGCCATCGGCATCGCGCCGCTGCAGATCGCCGACCTGGCCGTCGATCTGTTCGGCCAGAAGGCCACCGCGGTGATGACCAACGTCCCCGGCCCGCGCGCGCCGCTCTACCTGGCCGGGTCGCGCGTCGACAAGGTCATGTTCTGGGTGCCGCAGTCGGGGCACCTCGGCCTGGGGGTGAGCATCTTCAGCTACGCCGGGGCGGTGCTGCTGGGCGTGGCCGCCGACGCCGGGCTCGTGCCGGACCCGGAGGCGATCGTGGCGGATTTTCACGCCGAGCTGGACGAGCTGATCGGCCTCGCCCGCATCGTCGAGGGGGTCGCGCCGGCAGCGAGCATCTCTGTCGGCGGCCTGCGCCCGAGCCAGGATCTGTAACTTTCAGGAGACCGATGCGCCGCTTTTTGTTGCTCGCCGCCGCGCTGGTGTGCTGCGCGGCGTGTAGCCAGCCACCGGCCCCGTCGCCGACCGCTGCTCCCACGGCCGAGCCCGCGCCAGAGGCGCAGACGGGCGCCACAGCTGCCCCGACGTCGGCGATCGCTCTGCCGGGAGTCTCCGGCTACCCCTACCCCGAGCCCCCGCCGGCGCCGCCGCCCACCGCCACGCCGGCCGCCACCGCGGCGCCCGCCAGCACGCCGGACGACGCCGCGCCCACCGCCACGTCCGCCTCGGTCGTCGCCCTGCCGGGCGTCTCGAGCGGCTACCCGGAGCCGGGGGCGGCGCCCGCGACCGAGCCGACGGTCGTCCCGGACACTGAGATCACTGCGACGGTGGAGGGGCACCAGCTGCGGCTGCTGGTGGTGGCAACGCCCGAGAAGCGGGCGCAGGGGCTGATGTTCGTCCAGGAGCTGCCGGACGACACGGGGATGCTGTTCGTGTTCCCGATGGACACCCCGCTGTCCTTCTGGATGCGCAACACCTACATCCCGCTCTCGGTGGCGTTCCTGGACGCCGAGGGGCGCATCCTGAACATCGAGGACATGCAGCCGCTCGACGAGAGCCTCCACTCCTCGGTGGCGCCGGCGCGCTACGCGCTGGAGGTGAACCAGGGGTGGTTCGCGGCGCGCGGCATCGGCCCGGGCGCCGTCGTCGAGTTCACGCTCCCGCCGGACCTGGTGGTCCAGTGAGCGCCGGAGAGCCCGTCGGCCGCCGCGCTAGTTGCTCGCCGGCTGCGCCATCCGGATGGTGTAGCCGCCGACCCGCACCGCCACCCCGGCGTCGCCGTCGGCCGGGACCTCGATCAGCAGCGGCGCGCCGGATGCGTGCGGCTGCGTCAGGCGCGTGCGGCACTGCCCGGCGGGGCGGATGACAGCGTGGTACTGCTCCAGGCCGGGCACGGCCAGGACCAGATCGTTGTCCGGCGCCCGCCCGACGCGCAGCCCGCTCTCGCCGATCGGGATCTGGCGCTGCAGTCCATCCGGACAGGTGAGCAGAATCGTCGCGTTACGCATGGGAGGCTCCGCGATCAGTTCGCTTGCTGGTTGACTTACTGCGTACGTTAAGTAAACGCTCCAGCCCACCGTTTTGTCACCCTGCCCGCGGACCGATCGCCATCGGTCGTTGGGCTGAGCGCTGTGCTACAATTGAAACCGTTGCTACCGGAGCGGAGTAACGCGTGCCTCGTGTGGCCGCACAGCAGAGCCTCCAGCGCTGGAGCGCCTGCAGTCCGAGCGCCCTGGCGTCCGCCGGCCGCGCCGTTCGACCTGCTCTTCCTCCATAGCCATCACTGCGGCGCCCACATGCCGGCCGATCCGGCCGCCAGGGTGCGGGCGCTCGCTCAATCCAGACAGAAACCTGTGAAAGGGGCGCCGGCGGCAGCCGCAGCGCCTTCCCGTCGCGTCCGGCGCCGTGCCGCCCGAGGCCGCGCCCGCGACTCCAACCTGCTGCCGCCCCCGCGTAGCGCCCGGCGGCCCCACAGATAAACGGAGCAAGCCATGCCCTACCGCGCCCAACTTGTCGCCCGCGCCCTGGTCGGCTCACCGCTGCGCAGCCCGGTGTACGGCTGCCTGTTCTGCGTGGGCATGCTGCTGCTGATCGGCCTCGCGTTCCTCGGCCACCTGACGCTCTGGATCCTCGAGCCGCTCCAGGCCAGCGCGACGTTCCTGCTCGCGGCCATGCTGGGCGCGGTCGCCTCCCTGCCGGTCATGGGGCTGCTGTGGTACCTGGACCGGCGCGAGCGCGAGTCGCTGTGGCTGTTCATCGGCGCGGCGCTGTGGGGCGCGGCGATCAGCACCGGAGTCTCCGCGCTCCTGAACGCGCTCGGCTTCGGCTTCATCGCGCTCGGGCTGGAGGTGGCCGGCGACATGGACACCGAGACGGTGGGCCAGGTGCTGACCGCCGCGCTGGTCGCGCCGCCGGTGGAGGAGATGGCCAAGGGGATCGCGCTACTGGTGCTGTTCTGGTTCCTGCGCGCCGAGTTCGACAACGTGCGCGACGGGATCATCTACGGCGCGCTGGTGGGGCTGGGCTTCAACGTCGCCGAGTACGCGCTGTACGTGATGCAGGGCTACCTGGAGAGCGGCCGCGCGCCGTTCGGCGAGCAGTTCGCCGGGCGCTTCGTGTTCCTCGGCTTCAACGGGCACATGCTCTGGTCGGCGCTGTGCGGGGCGGGGGTGGGCCTGGCGCGCCAGACACGCAGCGGCTGCCTGCGGATCGGCGCGCCGGTCGGCGGCTACACCGTCGCCACGCTGGCGCACGCGCTGAACAACTCGCTCGGCATCTTCGCGCTGGCGTTCCTCCTCACGCTGTTCGGCTACGACATCGAGGCCGGCCTGGAGACCATCCCGGTGGGCGGGCTGTGGGCGGCGGCGGCGCTGATGAACGTGCTGGTGCAGGGCTTCCCCTACATCCTGCTCTTCACCATGCTGTGGCTGAGCTCGCGCTGGGAGCGGGACGTCATCCGCACCTACCTGGCCGACGAGGTCGGCATCAGCGTCACGCCCGAGGAGTACGCCCGCATCGCCCGCGACCGGCTGTTCGGCGACACGCGCTGGTTCCGCGGCCGCGAGGCGCGGATCGCCAACGCCCAGAACGAGCTGGCCTTCCGCAAGTGGCACGTCGCGCGCGAGGGCGGCGACCCGAACACCGACCCGCTGGTGACCGCCTGGCGCGAGGACATCGCGGCGCTGCGGGAGGAGTGAGGCGCCTCAGCCCCGCAGCCGGTTGATCCCGTCGAACGCGGCCGTCTTGTAGCACTCGGCCAGCGTGGGGTAGTTGAACACCGTGTTGACGAAGTAGTCGATCGTGCCGCCGAACGCCAGCACCGCCTGCCCGATGTGGATCAGCTCGCTGGCGCTCTCGCCGATGATGTGCACCCCCAGCAGCGCGCGCGTCTCGGAGTGGAAGATCAGCTTCAGCAGCCCGCTGCTGTCGCCGATGATCTGGCCGCGCGCGATCTCGCGGTACTGCGCCTTGCCCACCTCGTACGGCACGCTCTGCTCCGTCAGCTCCTCCTCGGTGCGGCCGACCATCGAGATCTCGGGGATGGTGTAGATCCCGTAGGGGAACAGCTGCGGCACGCTGGTGGCCGGGATGCCGAAGGCGTGGCAGGCCGCCAGCCGGCCCTGCTCCATCGACGTCGAGGCCAGGCTGGGGAAGCCGATCAGGTCGCCGACGGCGTAGATATGCGGGACGGCGGTCTGGTAGTGCTCGTTGACCTGGAGGCGGCCGCGCTCGTCCGCCGTCAGCCCGGCCGCCTCCAGGTTCAGCTCCTGCGTCGCGCCGGTGCGGCCGATGCTGTAGAGCGCCTTCTCGGCGCTGATCTGCTTGCCGCTGGCGAGGTGGATCTGCACCCGCTCGCCGTGCTCGTCCGCCACCGGCTCGATGCCGCTCACCTCCTCGCCGAGCCGCAGCGTGACCCGGTTCTGGCGCAGGTGGTACGCCAGCGTCTCCATGATCTCCGCGTCCACGAAGGGGAGCAGGCGCGGGCGCTTGTCGATCAGCGTCACGCGCGTGCCGAGCGCCGCGAAGATGCTGGCGTACTCCAGCCCGATCACGCCCGCGCCGATCACCGCCAGCGTGCGCGGCATCCGCTCCAGGCGCAGGATGTCGTCGCTGATGAAGATCCGCTGGCCGTCGAAGGGGATGTGGGGCGCCTGGGTGGCGCAGGTGCCGGTGGCGATCACCACGTAGGCGGCGGTGATCTCGCGCCGCCCGCGGCCGACGACGTCGGTCAGGCGGATGGTGTGCGGGTCGACGAACGACGCCTCGGCCGCGAACAGCTCGACGCGGTTGCGCAGGAGCTGGTGGCGCGTCACGTCGATCTCGTGGCTCACCACGTGGTCTGTCCGGAACAGCAGGTCGGCCATGGTGATCTGCTGCTTGACGGTGTACGAGGCGCCGTAGAGGCCGCGCTCGCGGTAGCCGGAGAGGTACAGGGCGGCCTCGCGCAGCGTCTTGCTCGGGATCGTGCCGGTGTTGATGCACACGCCCCCGACGACGGTCTTGCGCTCGACGATCGCCACGCGCTTGTCCAGCTTGGCGGCCTGGATCGCGGCGCGCTGCCCGGCCGGGCCGGAGCCGATCACGATCATGTCGTAGTCGTAGTCTGACATGGCAGCCTCAGCTCGTGGTTGCAGAAACTCCTTCCGACGCGACGTACGCAGCCCGGCCCCGCCCCCTGGGTAGGCTCGGGGAAGCGACGCCTCTGCCCGCGAGGGCGGCGGAGACGAGGAGCGGCGGGCGTGCCCTCCAGACGCAATTTCAAGGGCGTGTGTCCCTGATTATAGGCTCACAGTCAAGGGCTGGCTGCGGGCCGCCGGATGACGGAGGAGGCGGCCTCTGCCGTCGAGGGGGAGAGACAGCGAGACGCCGGGCACCGCGGCTAGCGCGATGGACCCGGCGTCTCGCCCAAAAGCACGAGGCCCTAGCGGCTACGGGGACTGCGGGGGCGACACAGCCGCGCCGGGGACGCGCACCGCCCCGCGCGAGCGCGCCACCATCGCCTGGCCGAACCCGACCGCGCCCATGCCGAGCAGCAGATGCACGACCTGGATCACCCAGTGCAGCGGCCCGAGCAGCAGCGAGGTCTGCCTCAAGCCGACCACCACCACGAGCGCGCCGAGGAGCAGCGCGCCAACAGCCATGGGCCAGCTCCCGCCGTTGACGGCCTGCCCGATGCCGATCACCCACAGCGAGAGCACCACCAGTATCCCCAAGAGCATATGGACAGGCACCAGGTTGCGGGCGATGCCGAGCCAGAAGAGCAGGCCCAGGAGCACCGCCAGCCCGCCGCTGGCCCGCAGAACGATCGATGCGATACGGATCACCACGTCACACCTCTCCTCCAATCAAAACAGACTCACACCCACTTCACCCCGCGCAGCTTGTCGGGGTTCCCGACGGCGCGGATCGCGCTCACCCGCCCGTTCGCCACGCCGATCGTCACCACAATGCGCGGCTCGTCGCCCTCGCATAGCAGCAGCGCGGGCTCGCCGTTCACCTCGGCGACGCGCACCTCATAGGCGTGGCGCCGGCGAGGGCCAAACAGCAGAAAGCGCGCGACGGCGCGGGAGCCGCGGATGGGGCGCCTGGCCGCGTCCAGATTCTTCCCGCCGCCATCCGCCACGAACACCACCTCATCGGCGAGCACCTCCATCAGGCCCTCGAGGTCGCCGGTGTTCACCGCCCGGATGAAGCGCTCCAGGACCTGGCGGTGCTCCTCCGGCGAGGGCCGGAAGCGCGGGCGGCCCGCGGCGATATGTTTCTTCGCGCGGCTGAAGATCTGGCGGCAGGCCGCCTCGGCCCTGCCGGTGATCTGCGCGATCTCGGCGTACTCGTAGTCGAACACCTCGCGCAGCAGGAAGACCGCCCGCTCGAGCGGGGTCAGCTGCTCGAGCAGCACCAGGAAGGCCATCGAGAGCGACTCGTGCAGCTCGGCGCGCTGCGCGGGGGCGAACGGCCCCTCGGAGCCGGTGAGCACCGGCTCGGGCAGCCACGGGCCGATGTAGGTCTCGCGCTGCGCCCGCGCCGACTGCAGATGGTTGAGGCACAGGCGCGTGACGATGGTCGTCAGGAACGCCCGGTGCGACTCGATCTGCTCGGGCGGCGTGGCTCGGTAGCGCAGGTAGGCTTCCTGGACGATATCCTCGGCCTCCGCGACGCTCCCGAGCATGCGGTAGGCGATCGAGAACATGAGCGGCCGGTGCGCCTCGAACTCGACGCCATCAGCAACATCCATGCACAGCTCCTCTCGTCAGCAGGTGACGCAGCAGCGCCACCGCTCCCGTTCACAAATAAAGACCGGCGTCGCCCCGATTTTGTGACATCGGCATATCACGCTCGTCGGGAGCAGTGTGGGGGACTCGGTTTCGCCCAGCGGCCGGGCAATGAGGCGGAAGAAGATCACGGTGCCAGAGAGCGCCGGACAGAGGGAGGTGCTGGGGAGATGGTGGTGGCGAACGTCCTAATGCGCTCGAAGGCCGCAGCAGCGGCGCGAGTAGGAAGCTCGGAACGGTTTTGTTGTGAGCAACCCTCCTTGTTATGTCCACAATGGGTCGAGCGGGACGAGCAAGCGGAGAGCGTTGAGATGCGTCGGAGTGGGAGGATGCGCGCTTCGGCCTTCAAACAAGCTTGACGGCCGGCGGCGGCTGGCGTAGCATAGCCACAACAAACACACCCAGGCGTCGTGTGGCTGCGAGGCCTGCTCCCAGTCGAGAGCCGTGGGCGATTCCTCCAAACCGTAGCGCTCGTCGACACCACCAATGGTGCAAACAATTGTAGCACGGAAAGAGGACGATCAAGAGCAATAATCTGCGATTCTACAGCAGTGTAACGTTGGGTATCGCTCGAAAGAGACCCGAAGTTACACTTTACACTCACCCATACCCCGTGGCGGGGGTGTCTTGTCAGGTGCTCTGCTGGCACGGGTCGAACGTCGTGGCCTCACAAACCGGTCGACGGCGTTTTTGTTGCCCGGACAGGCGGCCGCACGGCTGGTGCTAGACGGCCTACCTTCAGGAGAGCGCGCTACGGAGGAATCGTCATGGCTCAACACGAATCGGCCACCGTGGAAACACTGAAGGCAATCACCGACGCGTTCAATGCCCACGATCTTGACGCCATCATGGAATTCTTCGCCGATGACTGCTCGCTCGACATGCCGCGCGGGCCGGAGCCCTGGGGAGCGCGTTTTAGCGGTAAGGCGGCCGTGCGCGAGGCGTTGGCGGCACGCTTCAAAGGTCTTCCAGACGTTCACTACAGCGATGACCGGCACTGGGTCAGCGGCACGATGGGCGTGTCGGAGTGGCTGCTGACCGGCACGACGCCCGATGGAGTCCGGGTTCGCGTACGCGGATGCGATCACTGGGAGTTCCGCGACGGGAAGGTGATTCGGAAAGATTCGTTTTGGAAGATCGTTGAGAAGCCGGCCTGAGGCCGGTTCTCTCTGGCGAATTGCGGCGACGCCGATCCGTCT
>CALJIC010000234.1 GCA_937974195.1 uncultured Roseiflexaceae bacterium
AAGACGGTGCTGGAGCGCAAGGCGCCGCCCACCTTCGACATCCTGGTCGAGATCCAGAGCTGGGACCGCGTGCTCGTCTACCAGGACGTCGCCAGCGCCGTCGATGCCATCCTGCGCATGGAAGAGCCGGAGGCCGAGCTGCGCAGCCGCGACGCCGATGGCCAGATCACCATCAGCGCGCCCGAGCGCAACACGCCGCTCCGCCCCGACCAGCCGTCCTTCGCCGGGCGGCGCCGCGAGCGCGAGCGGACCACCCCCGGCCGGGGCGGCCAGCGCCAGGCGAGCACCGTCAACGGGCCGCCGGCGCAGCGGATCTACCCGTTCGGGATCAGCCGCGACCGGCTCGAGCGGGCGATCTCCAGCCTGCGCGTCCCGGCGACGATCGTGCGCGATATGGCCGACGCCACCATGGTGATGACGCTCAAGAGCTACTACCGCCAGGGCTCGCAGCGCGTCCGCCAGGCCGAGGAGCGCGGCGTCCCGGTGTACGTCCTGCGCAACAACACCTCGGCCCAGATCGAGCGGCAGCTCGCGGATGTCTTTAACATCGGGCTGATCGAGGATGAGCCTCAGCTGCCGCGCCGCACGGCACGCGGCGAGCACGACTCGCACGTCGACGACGCGATGCTCGAGGCCGAGACGGCGATCACGCAGGTGCTCAACGGCGAGCGCAGCTCGGTGGAGCTGCTCCCGCGCAGCAGCTATGTGCGCCGCCTGCAGCACCAGCTCGCGGAGCGGTATAATGTGCACTCGGAGAGCCGTGGCCGCGAGCCAAACCGGCGGGTGAAGATCTACCGTTAGGCGACAGGCGATGGGCAACAGCAGCTTGCCGCGCCGTCGCTGTTGCCTATCGCCTATTGCCTGAGCCTATGAGCCTGTTCATCACGTTCGAAGGGCCGGAGGGCAGCGGGAAGAGCACACAGGCGCGCCTGCTCTACGAGCGCCTGTACGCCCAGCGCTACCCCGTCATCCTGGTGCGCGAGCCGGGCGGCACACGCATCGGCGACCTCGTGCGCCGCATCGTGCTCGACCTGCAGCACACCGAGATGGCGCCCACCACCGAGACGCTGCTGTTCTCGGCGGCGCGCGCGCAGCTGGTGAGCGAGGTGATCCGGCCCTACCTCGAGCAGGGCGGAATCGTCCTCTGCGACCGCTACGCGGACTCGACCTTCGCCTACCAGGGGTATGGGCTCGGACGGGACCTGGAGGAGCTGCGGATGATCACCCGCGCCGCCACCGGCGGCCTGCGCCCCGACATGACGATCTACCTCGATCTGAGCGCCGAGGAGGGCCTCGAGCGCAAGTGGCGCAAGCGCCAGGAGAGCCGCCAGCGCGGCTCCGCCTCTCTGCCGACCCCCGCGCGCGAGCCGCAGGTCGAGTGGAACCGGCTCGACGCACGCGAGCTGGCCTACCACCAGCGAGTCGAGGCGGGATACCGCGCGCTGATCGCCGAAGACCCCGAGCGCTGGCACGTGTTCGACGCCCGCCAGTCGATCGATACGCTCGCCGATCAGATCTTCGGTGCGGTGGAGCCGCACCTGCGCCATATCGAGATGCTGGAGCCGGCGCCATAGCCGAAAGGTACAGGTGCGACAATGAAGCTAGTCATCGCCGTCGTTCAGCGCCAGGACGCAGGTGAGCTGCTGGAGGCGCTCACCGCCAAGGGGCACCGGGTCACCCGCATCAGCAGCGAGGGCGGCTTCCTGCGCGAAGGAAACGTCACGCTTCTGATCGCCGCCGAGGACCGCGACGTCGACCCGATGCTCAGGACGATCCGCGAGCACTGCTACACCCGAACACGCTACGTCTCGCCCCTTCCGCCCGTCGCGGAGTCAGGCGAGTTCTACCCGCCGGCGCCGGTCGAGGTGCAGGTCGGCGGCGCGACGATCTTCGTGCTGCGGGCCCTCAACGTCGAACGGCTGCTCGCGGAGGCGATACAGCCCTAAGGAGCGAACGCATTGGATTTTCGCGCGATACTCACGAATCTGGTCCCGATCCTCACGGTGATTGGCTGGGCGCTCCTCGCCTACCTCATCCTGCTCTGGGCCGCCTCGGTGCTCTGGACCTACCGGGACATCCACGCGCGCAGCGAGGATGTGCTCGTCCAGGTGCTGGCGGTAACCCTCGCCCTGGTGCTGCCCTTCGCCGGCGTGCTGCTGCACCTGATCCTCCGCCCGCGCCAGACGCTCACCGAGCGCTACGAGCGGACGCTCGAGGAGGAGTACCTGCGGCGGGACCTCGAGGAGAAGTACGTCTGCCCGAACTGCCAGCGCGGGGTCGAGCCGGACTTCGTGATCTGCCCGCACTGCCACACCGGCCTGCGGCGGCGCTGCGCGGCCTGCGACCGGGTGATCGACCTGACGTGGTCGGTGTGCCCCTACTGCGGCGACGACGGCTCATCCAACGTCCTCAGCCCCGGCTACAGCCGGCCGCGCGGCACTGAGTCGATGCAGCTCTACGACCACTAGCACGCCATGCGCACGCACCCGGCGCTGCTGCTCCCGCTGCTCCTCCTGATCGTCTCGTGCGGCGCAGCTCCGCCGCCATCATCGACGTTCTCCGGCATCCCGCCGAGCGCCGCGGAGCCGCTGCGCCCGAGCGGCGTCACGGTGGTCCCGGCGCCGGAGGCGGGCGCCTGGCAGCCGAGCAGCGACCCGCGCAGCATGGGGAACCCGGCCGCGCCGATCACCGTGGTCGAGTTCGCCGACTTCCAGTGCCCCTACTGCGCGAGCTTCGCGCGGACGACGCATCCGCAGATCAAGGCGCAGTACATCGACACTGGCAAGGTGTACTTCGTCCACCGCGACCTGCCGCTGGCGCAGATTCACCCGGGGGCGGTGCTGGCCGCGCACGCGGCGAACTGCGCCGCCGAGCAGGGCGCCTTCTGGCCGATGCATACCCGCCTGTTCCAGGGGTTCGAGGCGCAGGAGTGGGGCCAGGGCGACGCGCGGGATCTGGAGACCTTCCGCGGGTACGGCCGCGAGCTCGGGCTGGACGAGGAGGCGCTCGGGAGCTGCATCACGAGCAACCGCTACGCGCAGCGGATCGAGGCCGATGTGCGCGCGGCGCTCCAGCTCGGCTTCCAGGGCACGCCGACGTTCCTGATCAACGGCCAGCCGCTGCACGGCGCCCAGCCGTTCACAACGTTCCAGCGCGCCTTCGAGCAGATCCTCGCGTCAGCCCCGTAAGCTGGCCCACCCCTCGCCCACTGGAGGAGCTGCGATGAGCCCATCGATCACCGATGTTCCCGGCGTCCTCGTCGGCCACGCCCAGGATGAGCAGGCGCTGACCGGCTGCAGCGTGGTGCTGACGCCCGAGGGCGCGACCGGCGGCGTGGACGTGCGCGGGGGCGCGCCGGGCACCCGCGAGACCGACCTGCTCGCCCCGCACGCGACCGTCTCGGAGGTTCACGCTGTGGCGCTGTGCGGCGGAAGCGCCTTCGGGCTCGCGGCCGCCACCGGCGTCATGCAGTGGCTCGCCGAGCAGGGCATCGGGCTACCCACCCCCGCCAAGCGCGTGCCGATCGTCCCGGCCGCCGTGATCTACGACCTGCAGCTCGGCTCGGCGGACCGCTGGGCGGACGCAGCGATGGGCTACGCGGCCTGCGCAGCGGCGGGCACGGACGTCGCGGAGGGCTCGGTCGGCGCCGGGATCGGCGCGACGGTCGGGAAGCTGCTCGGCATGCCCCAGGCCATGAAGAGCGGGGTGGGCACCTGGAGCGAGACTCTCGCCGACGGCACGACGGTCGGGGCGCTCGCGGTGTGCAACGCGTTCGGCGATGTCTTCGACGAGGCGACCGGCGCTGTGATCGCGGGGGTACGCCACCCATCCGACGGCCGCCTGGTGGGCGCACCGCAGCTCCTGCGTGACCCGCAGCTCCAGCAGGCGCTATCCCGCCCGGCCACCACCCACAACACCACGCTCGCGGTGGTCGCGACCGACGCGCTGCTGACGAAGGCGCAGGCGGAGAAGCTCGCGCAGATGGCGCAGGACGCGCTCGCGCGCACCATCCGGCCGATCCACACGCCGTTCGACGGCGACGTGGTCTTCGCGCTGGCCACCGGCCGGCGCCCGGCCCCGCCGCTGCTGGTGCTCGGCGCGATCGCCGCCGACGTGCTGGCGCGAGCGATCGAGCGCAGCGTCCGCGAGGCGACCGGCCTGGGCGGCCTGCCTGCCGCGCGCGACATCAAGCGCTAGCCCTGCGCCCGGCGCGCGTGCCACTGGTCGAGGAAGTCCTGGAGGATGATCGACGCCGCCACCTCGTCGATCCGCGCCCGGCGCTGCTCGGGCTTGAGGCCCAGCTCGATCATGCGGCGCTCGGCCTCCGCGCTGGTCAGGCGCTCGTCGATCGCATGGATCGGCGCCGAGACGACGCCGCGCAGCACCTCGATGAACTCCTGAACCACCTTCGCCTGCGGCCCGATCTCCCCCCGCAGGGTCAGCGGCAGCCCGACGACCAGCTCCGTCACCTCGTGGTCGTGCACAAGCTGGGCGATGCGCCTGAGCACCAGGTCGCGCGGCTCGGCTCGCAGCGTCGTGAGCGGCGAGGCCAGCCTGCGCGTCGGGTCACTCAGCGCCACACCGATGCGCCGCGCTCCGAGATCGAGCGCCATGACCCGCCCGGGCTCGCTGTTCATCGCATCCTCCACAATGGCACGAGGAGCCCGGTCGCTCAGGATGACAGGGTTCCCGCCTCAGCCTGCGGCGCAGCCCCCGGCTGCTGCACCTGCACATCGATCAGGAACTCGAACGGCGGCATCTCCGGGCGGTCCGGGAGCTGGAAGCCGCCGATCAGCCGCTGGCGCTCGTACTCCTGCAGGCTGGCGATGGCCGCCTCGCGCGACGCCCCGACGAGCGCGGCGCGAACCTTGACGATCGTGTCCGGCGGCACCTCTCCGCGCGGCGTGCACGCCACCACACCATCGATCGCCAGCCGCTGGCCGTTCCAGCTCCAGCTCACATTCTGCACTGACTGGCTCTCGCCGCTCAGGCAGGGCGGGTTCGACCGCTGGCTGAAGTGCTGCGGCACCACCGTTTCGAGCTGCTTGGCCACCGGCCGGTCCGGCGGCGTCGCGAGCCCGGTAAAGCGCGTCCGCACCGTCACGGTAAAGACCGGGTTGGCCGGGTCCACCGCGGAGCCGACCGGCGGGTTCACCACCGGCGGCTCGTAGCTCTCCGGCTGCGCGAGCTCGGCGATGCTCGGCATCATCGTGGTCGGGTCGATCGCCAGCCCCTGCGCGCCGGCCTGCTCCTGAAGCCGCCGCAGGCCCTCGTTGTAGAGGTTCGTCAGCGCGTCGCCCAGCACCCGCTGCACCTCGGCCTCGGTGACGATGCGCTGCGGCGCCTCGCTGCCGCCCCCGATCGCCTCGTGGCGGATCAGGAAGTTGCTCCGGTCGCTGACGATCGGCGGCTGGCCGGGGATGATCACCTGCTTGATCGCGTTCGCCTCCACGTTCGAGGCGCTGCCCGGCGAGCGCGCCGTCACTGAGACGATCGTCTCGCCGTAGGTGGTGGTGCGCCCGCTCTCCGTGGCGGTCGTGACCGCGGGCGGCACAGTGACCGGCTCGTCGAGCACGAAGCGCACCTCGGCGCCCTCGGCGTTCTCGCCGACGAACTCGGTGCCCTCCGGAAGCGGCACGGCCTGCTCGATCGTGTTGATGATCCGCACCTGCCCGGCGGCGCGCCCCACCGGCGAGACCGTCTCCTCGACCACCTGGCTCGTCAGCACGTACTCGGCGTCGGCGCTGACGGTGACCGCCTGCACCGCGGTCGCGCTCTGGGCGCTCATGCTCTGGTCCAGTGGGATGACCTCGTCGTCGAACGCGATCTCGCGCACCTCGCCGGCGGGCGGAGTGATGACCACCGTCACGCGGTTGGCGAGCGCCCACGCCAGCGCGGCCGCCAGCAGGACGCCGATCGCCAGCAGGGCGACCAGGGTGGGCGAGATGCTGCGGCGCCTGGCTGCGGGCGCGTACTCATCCTCATCGATGGGCGCGGGCCTGGACCGCACCCCGCGGGGGAGGACGTCGCCCGCCAGCGCGCCTCCCGACCTCGCCCGCTGGCGACCCGGGCGCCTGGCGCTCGGTACCTCGGGGCGCTCCACAGCCGCCGCGTCCGCCGCCTCGCTGCTGCGAGTCCTGCGCCGGGGGCGTGTCCCGGCCGGCGCCTCACCGCTCAGCCGGCGCATGGCCTCCTCGGGGGGCGGGCGGCGCGGCGCAGGGGCGGCCCGGCTGGACCGCGAGAGGCGCTCCAGCTCGGCGGTGAAGTCCTCATCGCTGGTGGGCGGCTCCGCGGCGCGCGTGGCCTCCAGGTCCTCGCCGTACAGGTCCTCCAGCGAGGCCGACAGATCAGGGTCCGGCACCAGGGCGTCGACGGCCGGGTCGTGCGATCCGACCTGGTCCAGATCGCGGAGGAAGGCGGCGTCCCGCTCGTCGATCGGCTGCCCGGCGGCCCGGCCCGCGCCCGGCGGGGTCAGCGCCGCCGCGTCGACCCCCAGCGTCTCGATGCCGGCCCGCTGCGCGGCCGCGATCGTCTCGGCGTCGCCGCTGATCACCAGCAGCTGGCCCGGCCTATCGGCCAGCAGCGCCCGCAGCGCCAGGAAGCTCCGCGGCGAGCGGAACACCGCGGCCCCGCTCGGAATCAGGAGCTGCACCTGTGCGGCGCCGGACTGCCGCACGCGCTCGGCGACCGCATCCAGCTGGTCGTCGGGGAGCACCGGGATCACCGCCGACTGGGCGGACGCGGTGACGGCGCCCAGGATCGAGCGTGGGGTATCGCGTTTCGGCCTGTCGTCCGCCATGGGCGTATGATCTCCGTACAGTATCGTCTACAGCGCGGTGTCCGGCGCGCCCGCGAACGGCCCGTCCCAGCGGCCGGGCCGAGTCCGGCGGGCCGTTGTCACGCGGCCCCCTGCTGCTCCAGAAGCGCGCCGACCTGCGCCAGCGCCTCGTCCACCTTGCTGACATCGCGTCCGCCGGCCTGCGCCATATCCGGCCGGCCGCCGCCGCTACCGCCGACAATCGGGGCGAGCGCCTTCACCAGGTTGCCGGCGTGGTAGGGCTTGCCGGCCAGATCGGGCGTGACCATCGCCAGCAGCTGGACCTTCTCTCCGAACACAGCGCCCAGCACCACCACGCCCGAGCCGATCCGGTCGCGCAGCCAGTCGCCCATCTCGCGCAGCCGGGCCGCGTCAGGCGCCTCGACCCGCGCCGCGAGGTACTGGACGCCGTTCCGGCGCTGGACCGAGCTGAGCAGCCCTTCGAGGGCGCCGCGCGCCTGCCGGGCGCGCAGCTCGTCGAGCTCGCGCTGGCGCTGCCGGAGCTCCGCCAGCAGCCCGTCGAGCCGCTCGAGCACCTGGGCCGGCGGCGTCCCGAGGCGGGCCGCCACATCGCGCACCAGGGACGCCTGCTGCTCGACCCACTGCTCGGCCCCGGCGCCGGTGAGCGCCTCCACACGCCGCACGCCCGCCGCCACGCTGCTCTCGCCCACGATGCGGAAGAAGCCGATCTCGCCGGTGCGGCTCACGTGGGTGCCGCCGCACAGCTCGCGCGAGTCCCGGCTGGCGAAGTCGCCCTCGAGGCCGGAGGCCTGCGCCTCGGCGGCCGGCCCGCTGCCGTTCTCGCCGCGCGCGACGTGGACCACCCGCACCCGGTCGCCGTACTTCTCGCCGAACAGCGCGATCGCGCCCCGGTCGATCGCCTCCTGGTAGCCCATCTCCTGCCAGTCCACCGGCGCGTCGGCGCGGACCCAGGCGTTCACGCGGCGCTCGATCTCGCGCAGCTGCTCGGGCGTCAGCTGCCGCGTGTGCGTGAAGTCGAAGCGCAGCCGGTCGGGGGCCACCAGCGAGCCGGCCTGGGCGGCGTGCTCCCCGACCACATCGCGCAGCGCCCGGTGCAGCAGGTGGGTCGCCGTGTGGTTGCGCATGATCGCCCGGCGGCGCGCCGCGTCCACCTGCGCCGTAAGCGTCTCGCCGACGCCGATGGCGCCCTCCTCCACCACTCCGTAGTGGACGATCACGCCGGGGACCGGCCGCTGGGTGTCCTCGACCCGCACCCGGCCGCGCGGGCCGATGAGCAGGCCGGTGTCGCCGACCTGGCCGCCGCTCTCGGCGTAGAACGGCGTGCGGTCGAGCGCGACCTGGACCTGCTGGCCCTGGCTGGCCTCGGAGACCGTGTCGCCGCCGACCACCAGGCCGACCACCCGGCCGGTGTCGCTGGTGGTGGAGTAGCCGGTGAACGTCACCGCCGGCAGATCCATCTCGGCCCACACCTCCGCGTCGCCGCCGCGCTTGAACTGCGCCGCCCGGCGGCTGCGCTCGCGCTGGGCCTCCATCGCCCGCTCGTACCCCTGCTCGTCGACCGTCAGGCCGTGCTCGGCGGCGATCTTCTGCGTCAGGTCGAGCGGGAAGCCGTAGGTATCTTTCAGCGTGAAGGCGTCCTCGCCCGAAATCGCGGTGCCGCCGGCGCCCTTCACCTGGTCGATCACCGCCCCGAGCCGCACGATGCCGCCCGAGAGGGTGTGGAGGAACTGGCGCTCCTCGGCGTCGACCGTCTCCAGGATGAACTCGCGCCGCTCGCGCAGCTCGGGGTAGGCGGCCCCCATCTCGTCGATCACCGTCTGGACGACGTCGGCGAGGAAGGGCTTCTCGAAGCCGACCGTGCGGCCCTGGTAGACCGCCCGGCGCAGGATGCGGCGCAGCACGTAGGAGCGGCCGGTGTTGCCCGGCAGCACGCCGTCCGCGATCAGGAACGCCACCGCGCGGCTGTGGTCCGCCACTGCGCGGTAGGGCGCGATGTTGGCGCGGTAGTGCGCCTCGTCGCTGCCGCGCAGCGCGATCGTGCGGTGGATGATCGTCTGGAACAGGTCGGTGTCGTAGGTCGAGTGGACCCCCTGCAGCACCATCGCCATGCGCTCGAGGCCCATGCCGGTGTCGATCGAGGGGCGGGGCAGCGGCTGCATCGTGACCCGGTCGAACTGCATGAACACATTGTTCCAGATCTCGACGTAGTCCGGGTCATCGGAGTTGACACCACCGGCATGCATCTTGCTGAGATCATCGCCGATGTAGAACGTGATCTCGGAGCAGGGCCCGCACGGCCCGGTGTCGCCCATCACCCAGAAGTTATCCTTCTCGCCGAAGCGCAGCACCCGCTCGGGCGGGGCGCCGGCCTCGATCCACAGCCGCTCGGCCTCCGTGTCGGGCGGGATATCGCCCTTCCCCTCGAAGACCGTGAACCACAGCCGCTCGACGGGCAGCTCGAAGACCTGCGTGAGCAGCTCCCAGGCCATGGGGATGGCCAGCTCCTTGAAGTAGTCGCCGAAGGAGAAGTTGCCGAGCATCTCGAAGAAGGTGTGGTGGCGCGGGGACGGCCCGACCTCCTCGAGATCGTTGTGCTTACCCGAGACGCGCAGACACTTCTGGGCGGTGACGGCGCGCTTGTACGGCCGCTGCTCGAGGCCCAGGAACGTGTCCTTGAACTGCACCATGCCCGAGTTCGCAAACAGCAGCGTCGGGTCATTGCCGGGGATCAGCGACGAGCTCGGCACGCGCGTGTGGCCGCGCTGCTCGAAGAACGCCAGATATCGTTCGCGGATCTCCGCGCTGGAGAGCTTCTTCATCACCTAATGCTCCATACAAGCGGGGCCGGTAGCCGGCGTTCCCGAAACACCCTGCATTGTACGCGGCGGCAGGAGAACCGTCAACTGTTTCCGGCGGCGCGCCGGCCGGTTTCTCCGCCTGACAGCGGTCTCAGCAGGCTGCGGGCGGCCGGGTAAAGAATAACACCGCCATGCCCGCTCGCATTATCTTGACATGTGTGGTATACTGGCAATGGCGAGTGAAGTGTTGCCCCGGCACCATCCGCCGCTCGCCTCAGAGAAGCCGCCCCGCCCAGCTGAGAATACAACATCCCCTAGCTGCGCACCCTTTGGGGATGCCGCCCTTGTTCAGCGAGCGCCAACTACGGTTGAGCAGCGTTCACGAGAAACTGCACCGCATAGACCTCAAACCAACAGCCTGGATGATAACCCAAGTGTCCAGTCACTTCCTCAATACATCGGCGCGTTCGTCCTCCCACGTCGCGTTTGGTGGTTTCAATGCCGGTAGATCGCGTCGGAGCCGGGCATACGCCCGCTAGCGCCGCGGCGGCTCGGTCTGCCGGCGTTTTCACACGACTGTAAGAGCGTTTAGTGTTGGCCGCTGGCTTCGAGCCTGCGGCAAGGAGTTCCGTGTGCCAAGGATGCGAGCAAAGAATAACTCCGGCGATATGGCGATTGAGTACGCCGAGCCCGCCGTCCCGCAGCGAGACAAGCCGGCGATCAACGTCGCCGAGCTCGAGAACAAGACGCTGGGCGACCTGCGTGAGATGGCCAAGGCTAGCGGCCTCACCGGCATCACCGGGCTAAAGAAGCAGGACCTGATCTTCAAGCTGCTGCAGGTGCAGAGCGAGGAGCAGGGCCACCAGCTGTCGGACGGAATCCTGGATATCGTGTCGGACGGCTTCGGCTTTCTGCGCGGCGACAGGATGCTGCCGGGGCCGGACGACGTGTACGTCTCGCAGTCGCAGATCCGGCGCTTCGGCCTGCGCACCGGCGACCGGATCTGGGGCCAGATTCGCCCGCCGAAGGAGAGCGAGCGCTACTACTCGCTGCTGCGCGTCGAGCTGATCAACGGGCTCGACCCGGAGACGGCGCGCAAGCGCCCGGCCTTCGACCAGCTGACGCCGATCTTCCCCAACGAGCAGATCAAGCTCGAGACTGAGCCGCAGAGCCTCTCGACGCGCGTGGTGGACCTGGTGGCGCCGATCGGGCGCGGCCAGCGCGGGCTGATCGTCTCGCCGCCCAAGGCCGGCAAGACGCTCCTGCTCAAGCAGATCGCCAACGGCATCGCGATCAACCACCCGGACATCCACCTGATGGTCCTGCTGATCGGCGAGCGCCCCGAGGAGGTCACCGACATGAAGCGCTCGGTGAAGGGCGATGTGATCTCCTCGACCTTCGACGAGCCGGTGGAGGACCACACCAAGGTCGCGGAGATGACGCTCGAGCGGGCGAAGCGCCTGGTGGAGGGCGGGCAGGACGTGGTGATCCTGATGGACTCGATCACCCGCCTGGCGCGCGCCTACAACCTGGACATGCCGCCCTCGGGCCGCACGCTCTCGGGCGGCATCGACCCGGTGGCGCTCTACCCGCCCAAGCGCTTCTTCGGCGCCGCGCGCGCGACGGAGGAGGGCGGCTCGCTCACGATCATCGCCACCTGCCTCGTGGACACCGGCAGCAAGATGGACGATGTGATCTACGAGGAGTTCAAGGGCACGGGCAACATGGAGCTGCACCTGGACCGCAAGCTGGCGGAGAAGCGGGTGTTCCCGGCGATCGACATCACCAGGAGCGGCACCCGCCGCGAGGAGCTGCTGCTCGGCACCGAGGCGCTGCGCCAGGTATGGACGCTGCGCCGCATGGTCAGCATGCTCGGCGAGAACGAGGGCACCGAGCTGGTGCTGACGCGCATGGCCAAGACGCGCAACAACCAGGAGTTCCTGGCCACGCTGAACAAAGGCGGCTAGAGTTCCAGGCCAGAGTCCACGGGCGAGGGGCTAGATTGCCGAAGGCGATGCTTTCGCAACTCTAGCCCCTCCTCATTGCAACCACACGGGGCCGCCCCGCGTAGCTATTCCCGAGAACTGAACGACAAGGAGCAATGCAGCCATGCAATGCAGCAGCTGCGGCGCCGCTATCGCGCCGAACGCGAAATTCTGCACCCGCTGCGGAACGCCTGTCGCTCCCGCACCGTCAGCAACAGGAGGATCAGCCATGACGGAGAGCTACACCTACGGCAACCAGCCCGGCCAGCGCCTGGACCTGCCGGACCCAACGGTGACGGCGCGCGGACGCGGCACCACCGGCATGGAGTACCAGATCATCGGCA
>CALJIC010000235.1 GCA_937974195.1 uncultured Roseiflexaceae bacterium
TCGCAACCCCTCTCGCCCTCAAGCACGCTGTGACCGCACCGCGTGCCTTCTGTCAGTGGTGACGAGACTCCGCCCCAGTTGCGAAACTTCCACGCCGCCAGCGGGCACGCTGCACCAGCGTGTGCTACAATGAGTGGCACCCGACCGGGACCCAATGAGTGTAGGCCGTCGCAAACAGCCCCGGTACACCGTCGAGCATCGATGTGCTGCAACGACTCGTGAGGTGGACCATGCAACACCCGCTGATTGCCATTGTGGACGACGACCGCCCCTGCGTCGAGATGATGGACGATCTGCTCAGCGAGGAGGGCTACGCAACGATCGGCTGCACGGCCGCGTCGGAGGCGCTGGATGTGATCCGGGAGCACCACCCCGACCTGGTGATCATGGACATCGGCATCCGCCGATCGAAGCAGCGGCACGAAATGCTCGACGTGCTCCGCTGCGCGCCGGCATCCAGCACGCCCCCGCTCATTGTTCTCTCGACCGAGAACGGCGAGCTGGAGGGCGACGAGACGTGGCTGAAATCGAAACCGGCGGTCTTCATCCAGAAGCCGTTCGAGATCTCAACGCTGCTCACTCACGTCACGCAGCTGATCGGCCCGCCGCCAGCGGAGGCGACCCGGTCGTGATGCGGCCGGCCCCGAGCGGGCCAGGGTCGCCGCCGGCGGCGCCGCCACATACGTGGGGGAGTGGAGGGCCACGAGCCCTCCACGAACTTTTCCGCCGCGTCTGGCCTGATCGACGCCTCATTGCACTGCTCAGCCTCTCACACCCCTCCGAAGGTATGCCGCAGGCATCCGCGAAGCGTGCGCTCTTCGCAATCATCTCTTCCTGCCACCCTGCCGTACACACTTGAGCGGGAGGTGGCGTGGATGCTGCGCGCCCCGCGCGGCCCATGGCGTGGTACTTGCACGAGGCGAGAGCAGAATGACGCGAACGGAGGCACCATGGAACAGCGAGTCTATCGCGGCAGCATCGCGCCGAGCGCCCTGGCGCAGCACCTGCTCGACACCTGGGACCGGGGCGATACGGCGGCGCAGGCGCTGGAGGCGGACGAGGGGATCATCGTGCAGATCGGGCAGCGCAGCGGCGGCCTCTTCAGCGACGAGCCGAGAGCGGCGGTCACCGTGGCGATCGAGCCGATCGAGGAGGGGCTGCGCGTGACGCTCGGCGAGCAGCAGTGGTACAGCGACGGCGGGCGCATCGTCGTCGGCGGGCTGATCGGCTTCTTCCCCTTCTTCTTCACCTGGCCGCTCGGCGGCGGCCGGAGCGAGACCGTCGACCCGAGCCTGACGGCGCAGATCTGGGAGAGCATCGAGGACTATGTGGCGCGCTGGGGCGCGGCGAGGGACAGGGCGCGGCCCCTGGCGCGCGGCGCGGCGACCGGCGAGACCACGCGCCTGCCGGGCAGCGCGGTGACCGGCGAGACCACGCGCCTGCCGCGCATCCACTGCCCGTCGTGCGGCACGGTGAACCTGCCCGCCGCAGAGCGCTGCCGGGAGTGCGGCACCTTCCTCGGGGTCAGGGACTGCCCGCAGTGCGGCATCTCCAACCCGGCCACGGCGAACTTCTGCATGCGCTGCGGCAGCAGCCTGCGCGAGCAGCGCGCGGCCGGCAGCTAGGGCGCATCCCCCGGACACAGCTCGCAGGGCTCGCAGCCCTGCGGCCCCCTCACTCCTCGCTCACCGGCTCATCGGGCGCGGCGCCGCTCGATGGGCCCGCGTGCTTCGGCGCGGATGACATTTCTGTAAGGTTCGGCACACAGATCTTCCTCCACCACGAGGCTCGGTAGTATAATCGCTGCACTGCCCCCAACCACTACCACCAATACAACCCTGGGCACGGCCCGCCGTTCTTCGGAAAGGAGCTCGTGGTGGCCCAGAACCGCTTGCGCCTGGCTTTGCTGTCCGCGCTCATGCTCGCGGCACTCGCCGTCCCGACAGCAGCCAGCGCCCACCGCTCATCGCACGACGGGCGCCCGTCGCGCAGCGACCGCATCGTCTTCTTCGCCGCCGATGGCATGCGCCAGGACTACGTCGAGTCGCTCGCGAGCGCCGGGCTGGCCGGAACGTTCCGGAGCCTGCTCCGCAACGGCGCCTCGGCCGCTGGCGGCGGGCTGCTCACCCAAGCGCCCACCAACACCGGCGCCGGCTGGTACACCCTCGCCACGGGCGCCTGGCCCGGCGTCCACGGCTCGACGAACAACACCTTCCACATCAACGGCCAGCCGTTCAACAACCGCACCGCCGCCTTCGACCCAGGCGTCCCGCAGGCCGAGACGATCGCGCAGGCCGCCGAGCGCGGCGGCAAGAAGGTCGCGCAGATCGAGTGGGCCGGCGGGCGCAACGGCGAGATCAACGGCCCGACGGTCGACTTCCGCAGCTTCTTCTCCGGCCGCGGGGTCGCGACGAACTACATCTCGCCCTCCGACGACGCGGCGTTCGTCGCCTCCTTCGGGCTGCAGTTCGACCACCCCGACGGCTTCGCCGGCCAGGACCCCTTCCCCGCCGCGCAGCCGGCGCCCGCGACCGGCTGGACCAACGTGCCGGCGTCGCACAGCCCGCCCCATGAGATGCGGCTGCGCGTGCTCGACGCCGGCGTCGACAAGTACGGCCTGAACGCCTATATCTTCGACTCGACCAACAACGGCCGGACCGACTACGACCGCGTGCTGCTCTCGCCGACCAAGGATGGCAGCGACCGGGTCGGGCTGCTGCGGCGCGGCGAGTGGGCCGACGTCAAGGTCAAGATCATCGGCGGGCCGCTTGAGGGCCTCACCGCCGGCATGCTGGTGAAGGTCGAGGAGCTCACGCCCGACCTCTCGCAGGTGCGCCTGTTCCACACCTCGGTGAGCCGCGCCAACGCGAGCTGGCCATCCTGGCCGGGCGAGCCGGGCTTCGACGGCGACTTCGCCGAGTTCGTCGCGCAGCGCTTCCCGACCTCGACGGCCGGGGACTTCGCGATCATCGAGGCCGGGATCGTCAGCGAAGAGACCTACGTCGAGCAGGGGCTGTACTGGGAGAAGGGGCACCACCCGCTCATCCGCTACATCCTGCGCACCTACAAGCCCGACCTGGCCCTGATCGGCTACCCGGTGACCGATGAGTTCTCGCACCAGTTCCTGGCCCTCGTCTGGCCCACGCTGCCGAACGGCGACCCGAACCCGGCCTACGACGACGTGCTGCTGGACGGCGAGCCCGACGGGCGCGTCGCCGAGCGGACCGGGTTCCTGGTGCGCGCCTACCGCGGGGCGAACAACACGCTGGCGCTGGCGCGCGCGCTGATGGGCGGCCAGCCGACGACCTTCGTCTCCTCCGACCACGGCTTCGCGCCGCAGTTCCTGGCGATCGACGCCAGCAAGGTGCTGGTGGACCTCGGCCTGCTCTCGAGCCCGCAGACCTCGAACTGCCGCCTGGCGGCCGGCGAGACGATCGGCAAGGCCAAGGCGTGCTGGGCCGGCGGCACGGTGCAGATCTACCTGAACCTGGCCGGCCGCGACCCGGCCGACCCCGCGCTGCAGCAGGTGACCGCGGCGGAGGCGGAGGCCACGCTGGCGGCGATCAAAGAGGCCTTCGAGAACCTCAGCGACCCGAACGACTGGAACCGCGACGGCCAGCCAGAGGGCTGGCAGATGATCGACCGCGTCTTCACCAAGGCCGAGGCGCGCTACATCCCCAACGACGCGCACAACCACGACTCGACCGCCGACATGGCCCACCCGACCCGCACCGGCGACCTGGTGGTCTTCGCCTACCCGCCCTACCAGTTCGACGCCGCCACGCCCGGCACGCTGGTCGCGCGCTCGGCCTTCTTCGGCCAGCACGGCTACGTGCCGGACCTGCAGAGCGACGTCGGCAACGTCAACATGCGCGCGACGTTCATCGCCGGCGGGCCGGACATCGAGGAGGGCCGGTTCCACGGGCTGCGCTCGATCGACCTCGCGCCGACGATCGCCGCGCTCCTCGGCGTGCCGCTGCCCCAGCAGTCGCAGGGGCGCGTCCTGGTCGAGATCCTCGACGACGGCGACGACATCACGCCGATCACGATCATCGGGCTGAACGACTTCCACGGCCAGCTCGACCCGACCACGACGACTCTCGACGGGCTCAACATCTCGGTCGGCGGGGCGGCCCAGCTCGCCACGCTCTTTGACGAGGAGCGCGCCAACTTCCCCGGGCCGGCGCTGCTGCTCTCCGGCGGCGATAACGTCGGCGCGTCGCCGCCCAACTCCGGCCTGCTGGAAGACATGCCGGCGATCGACGTCGAGAACGCCTGGGGGATGGACGCGACCGCCTACGGCAACCACGAGTTCGACTACGGCGTCGAGCGGCTGCTGGTGCACCAGGACCGCGCGGACTTCCCGTTCCTGGCGACCAACATCGTCGAGACCGCGACCGGCAGGCCGCCCGAGTGGGTGCAGGACGTGGCGGTCTTCACCATCGGCGACTACAAGGTGGGGGTGATCGGCGCGGCGCTCGAGACGACGCCGGAGCTCGTGCGGGCGGACGCCACCGCCGGGCTGACCTTCCTGCCCGCCGCGGAGCGGATCCGCGCGGCGTCACGGCGCCTTGCCAGACGGGGGGTCGATATCCAGATCGTCGTCATCCACGAGGGGACGGCCAACGGCACCAACGCCATCGCGAATCGGCCGGCCACGCCGTGGGACGGGCCGATCATCCCGATCGCCGAGGCGCTGGCCGACACGACGGTCGACGCGATCGTCGCCGGGCACACCCACCGCGTGTCGAACCTGATGGTCGGCGACATCCTGGTGACCGAGGGGATCAACGCCGGCGCGAGCTACTCGGTGCTCCAGCTGCTCGTCGACGATGATAAAGACGACGTGGTATGGGCGGGCGGCTCGACGCGCATCGCCAAGAACCTGGGGGTCGCCCCGCGGCCGGACGTCCAGGCGATCGTGGAGGAGGCCAACGCCGCGACGGCGCCGCTGCGCAACCAGGTGATCGCCGCCCAGGCGAACGACATCCTGCGCGACCCGACCCGGCTCAACGAATCCGAGATGGGCAACCTGGTGGCGGACGCGATGCGCGCGCGCTACCCGGAGGCGAACATCGCGCTTACCAACTCGGGCGGGCTGCGCGCCGACCTGCTCTGCTCCCCGCCGAGCGCCGGCGAGGCGCCGTGCGAGATCACCTGGGGCGAGCTGTTCGCCGTGCTGCCGTTCGGCAACTCCACCGTGATCGTGACGCTGACCGGCGAGCAGCTGATGAGCGCCCTCGAGAACGGCTTCTCGCCGGCCTGCAACCCGCAGATCTCAACCGGGCGCTTCCCGCAGGTCTCGGGGCTGCAGGTGCAGTACCACTGCGAAGGGACCACGCCGGTGGTCGACGGCATGTGGCTGACGCCCGAGGGCATCGCCGGCCCGGTCGCCCCGGTCGGCCCGAGCGACCCGATACGGGTGGTGACGAACGATTTCATGCTCACCGGCGGCGACGGCTACACCGTGCTGGCGGAGGGCACGGACCTCCGGCTCACCGGCGACCTGCTGCTCGACGTGGTGATCGAGTACGTCGTCGCCAACTCGCCGGTGGACCCGGCGGTCGAGGGGCGGATCACCACCCCGTAGCACGAGGCCACGTGGGGCTGCGGCGAGACCGCGGCCCCACGCCCTCCTCACAGCCCGCCGGCGAAGGCGATCAGGCGCGCCCGCTCCCCGTCCGGGTCGCCCATCGGCACGGCCGTCAGCAGCAGCTCGTCGAACCCGCCAGCGAGCAGCTCGTCGATCCGGGCGGCCACCTCCGCGGCCTCTCCCGAGACGACGATCGCGTCCACAAGCGCGTCGCTCACGCTGTCGTCCGGCAGGGGCGGGTGGCCGGCGGCGGCGAACATGCGCCGGTAGAACGGCAGGCGGGCGTACCCGGCGAGCGCCTGGCGGGCGGCGGAGCGCACGGCGTCGCGGTCGGTGCTGAGCGCCACCCACATGTGCGCGACGAGCCGCGGGGCGGGCCGCCCCGTCGCCTGTGCGCCGGCACGCAGCGCAGGCAGCGCGACGTCCTGCAGGTAGCGCGGCGGGCAGTTCCAGGAGATCGCGCCGTCGGCGATCTCGCCGGCGAGCCGGAAGGCGCCCTCGCCGAGGGCCGATATCAGCAGCGGCACCTGCGGCGCGCTCCGCAGCGTCGCGTCGGCGGTGAAGAAGCGCCCGCGGTGCTCCACGCGCCCCTCCCACAGCGCGGCGCGCAGCACGGCGACGTACTCGCGCAGGTGCTCCAGCGGGGCCTCCATCGGCAGCCCGTAGACGCGCTTGATCGACGGGCGGTGGCTCGGCCCGACCCCCAGGCGCAGCCGGCCGGGGCCAAGCGCCGCGACAGTGGCGGCCTGCTGGGCCAGCGCCAGCGGGTGGCGCGGGTAGGTCGGCACGATCGACGTGCCGAGGCGGATGCGCTCGGTGCTCGCCAGCGCCGCGGCGAAGACCGTCAGGGCATCGGGCGAGACCGGGTTCTGGGTCATCCAGACCTGCGCCACGCCGGCCGCCTCCGCCTCGGCGATCGCTCGCACCAGCGCGGGCGGGTCGGCGCTGCCGATCGAGATGCCCACCCGCTCACGGCGCGCAATATAGTCGTTCATATAGCTCCCCCCTCACTCACGTTCGCTCCGCTCCAAGCGTGAGCAACGCAGACACATTCGGAAGCTCGCTGTCCAGCCACTCCGAAACAACCTGCTCGATTGCCGCCACGATACCGGGCGCTAGGTTCCTGCGCGCCCCTTCGCACCGTCGTACAGCTGCCGCAGCTCGGCGGCCAGCCGCGAGCCGTCGACCATGCGGATCGCGTTGAAGATCACGCGCTCGATGGGCCAGCTGCCGTCGGCCTGCTGCGCGCCCACGCCGTCGGCCACCTCGACCAGCTGGCGCAGGTCGGCGGCCGCCGCCCCGGAGCTGACCAGGCTCAGCCGTATCGGCTGCGGCACGCCGAACAGCAGGCTGTCCCGCATGGCCGACGACCCAATGTTGGGGAGCATGCCCAGCAGCTCCACGAGCCGGTCACGCTCCTCGAGCGTGAGCAGGCCGCCGCCGGTCTGCGGCCCGGGCTCCTTCGGCTGCTCTGCGACGGCGGGCGGCGGCGGGTTCTGGATGCCCGGCAGCTCGATCGGGTAGGGCTGGTACGCGGGGTGCTGGCTCAGGCTGTGGAGATCGAGCGCGAACAGCGGCGGCCGCGCCCGGTAGGAGAGCTGCTCGCGCCCGGCCTCGACCGCGCGCTCGAACAGCATCCGCCCGCCCACACGGCCCTTGCGCTCGGGGGCGGAGCCCTTCTCCGCGGTGTAGGCGCAGCCGGTGCACTCCAGCGCGAAGAGCTCCTCACGGTCCACGAGCGCGCGCAGCTCGCGCACCCCCGCGCTCGTAGCCAGGCCGTCGTCGAACAGCCCTTTCTCGGCGCGCACGGCGCCTGCGCCGACCTCGCGCCGCGTGAGCGTGCGCGACACGACCAGGAAGGCGTGGCCGCGCGTCAGGACGATCATCGGCAGCAGCTCGTACTCGAGCAAGATCGCGCCGAACAGCACCGCCAGGTCCAGGCAGGTCGCGCGGCGCGAGCCAAAGATCTCGGACGGCTGCCGGATGGTCTGCTGGCCCGCCTGGAAGTCGATCGGCTCGAGCGCGTAGTTGAGCCGCGCCCCATACACCGCGTCATACAGCAGGCGCGCCGTCTCGAGCCTGCCGTCCGGATGGCCGATCAGGTCGGTCGGGTTGCGCTCCAGCTGCGGCAGCCACTGCGCAGCCGCCGGGTTGGCGTAGCGCGCCAGGCGGCGCTTCTCTTCAAAGATCCAGGGCTCCCACGGTATCGCTCATCGCTCTTTCTCGCTGGTCAGGCGACTACCTCGAGGACATCGGTGATCGGCGGGGGCGCCAGCTTCCCGCGGCGGTAGGTCTCGACCGTGGCGGAGTACGTGCCGGGCGGCACCCCCTCGAGCCTGCCGGACCACCCCTCGCCGTCGGGCTCGAGGCGCAGCTTGTAGCGCTTGCGGCCGCTCGCCAGGGTCAGCAGGACGTGCCCAGGGTCGGCCTGCTGGTTGATGATCCGCGCGCGGACGGCGATCGGCGTGCCCGCGTACTGCAGGTTGTCGAGCTCGACCGAGAGCGCGGGCTGGGCGAGCTGCTCCGGCGCCTCGAGGCCGCCCTGGAACTTATCGAGCACGTCGGCGGTCTGCATCCGCGTCAGCATCGAGCAGAGCTTCTCGAGCAGCACGGCGTTGGCCGGCAGCCAGGCGTGCTTCGCGCTGTGGTAGGTGTCGAGGTACGAGGCCGTGGAAAGCTCGGCCGGGATGGCGGAGGAGAAGGGCACCGTGCCGTCGCCGGTGGCGAGCCACTCGGCATCCTTCTCGCCCAGCTGCTGGCGCTCCGCGTCCGACAGGGGCAGGTCTCTGCTCATGTGCACCCGGTTCCCCTCCAGCCGGGCCGACTGTGCGGTGGGCTGGAGAGTCCCGACGATCGGCGTCACGGCCGGAGCGCTGGCGCCGCGCCGCGCGATGGCATCGCGGATCTCGTGGTGGAACGCCAGCGCCGCCTGGGCGCGGGATTTGGAGAAGCCGGGGATACCATCGAGCTCCGCCGGCCGCCGGTACTCGTTGCCGACGCGGACCGTCGGGTACGTTGGGAGCAGCTGGTACACAGAGTTGAACGAGCGCACGATGTCGGTCAGGTCCGCGCGCCCGAGCGAGTGCCCGTTGCAGAGCGAGTCGAGCGCGTTCAGCGAGCCGCGGTGCGGCGTGCCGAAGGTGATCAGCGCCCGGCAGCTGTCCCACCCGCCGAGCACCTCGAGGTAGTAGCGCGCGACTAGGCCGCCCATGCTGTGGGCGATCAGGATCGCGCGCGCCTTGCTCATGCCCGGCCGCTTGCGCCAGAGGCCCAGCTTGCGCTCGACCACCTCCTTCAGCCGGTGGGCCGCCGCGCGGTTATCGCGCCGCCAGTCGTAGGGGAACGGGATGAAGTTCTCGGGCTCGGGGCTCTCGGGGTGCCCCTGGATCACGTCGAAGGTCGAGGTGATGGCAGCGACGATCTGCTGATAGCCCTCGCCGAGCGCCAGCCCGTGGATGCCGTGGATGCCGTACATCAGGCTCTTGGGCCTGATGTTGTCCGGCAGCACCGGGCGCTCTGGGTCCGTGTCGTCCTGGAGGTACAGCGGCGCGAACGCCGCCTCGTTGCTGAGGATCGCGGGGCCGAGAATCTTCGGCATCGACCAGATGACGGCGCCGTCCTTCTCCAGCACGCTCCCCATGATCCCTGGCAGCAGGACGATCAGGTCGCGCATCATTCGTCTGTCGGACACAGGCCACCTCCTTACAATAAACGGCCGCGGCGGCTGCTGGTAGTGTGTGTGAGCCTGGCATCGTGTATGCATGTGCAGAGGGTGGCGCAGATATTGTATCATCCCTGCTGTGCACGCTCCTATCCAGAGCCACAGGTGTGAAGTGGAGCGGGCGTCTGCGAGGGGGATGCCGGAGGGCCGCGCCCCCGCAGACGCTCACGAGTATGAACGCAAGCGGAGCGACTCTTGACTGGAGATCCGGCTAACCCCGCGTCCCCGGCGCTCGTCGGGGTGATCATGGGCTCGTCGTCGGACTGGGAGACGATGCGCCACACAGTGGAGACCCTCGAGGCGCTGGGGGTGCCGCACGAGGTCCGGGTGGTCTCGGCCCACCGCACCCCCGACCTGCTGTTCGAGTACGCCAGCACGGCGGAGGCGCGCGGGCTGGAGGTGATCATCGCCGGCGCGGGGGGCGCGGCGCACCTCCCCGGCATGGTCGCCAGCAAGACCGTGCTGCCGGTGCTGGGTGTCCCGGTGCAGTCCAGGGCGCTCAACGGCCTCGACTCGCTGCTCTCGATCGTCCAGATGCCGGCCGGCGTCCCGGTCGGGACCCTGGCGATCGGGCGGGCCGGCGCGGTGAACGCGGCGCTGCTGGCGGCCGCCATGCTCGGCGCGCGGCACCCGGAGATCCGGGCGGCGCTGCGCGCCTACCGCGAGGCCCAGACGCAGCGCGTGCTCGAGCAGCCGGACCCACGAGCTTAGGCAATGCCACACGACACGACCCGACAGACGGCCGGCGTGGCGGCAATGGCGCTGCTGATCTTCCTCCTCGCACTCGCACCGCGCGCCCTAGCGACCGGCGAGTTCGTCACGGTGGACGAGGGCGTCCACTGGTTCACACGCGCGCGGACCTTTCTCGCAGGTATCCAGAGCGGCGACTACGCACAGACCATCGTCGCCGGCCACCCTGGCGTCACAACCGCCTGGCTGGGCGCGATCGGCGAGCTGATCTACCAGCAGGTGGGGGCCGATGACCCCGCGCTGCGCCAGCGGCTCCTGCGCCTGCCGGTGGCCGTCGTCACCGCGCTGTGCGTCGCGCTGGCGTTCCTGCTGCTGCGCCGCCTCCTCGGCGGGCGGGTGGCGCTGCTGGCCGCGCTGCTCCTCGCGAGCGACCCGTTCCTGATCGCGCACAGCCAGCTGCTGCACCTCGACGCCCTGCTGACGTCGTTCATGCTGGTGTCCCTGCTGGCGGCCATGCTGGCCTTTCGGCTCGATCGCCCGGCGCTGGGCGGCCCGCCGCGCTGGTGGGCGCTCGGGGCCTCGGGGCTCGCCGGCGGGCTGGCGCTGCTCACCAAGTCGCCGTCGGTCATGCTCGCGCCCATGATGGGCCTGATCGCGCTGCTCGGGACGATGCGCGGGCGCCGCACCGGCGGTGGCCCGGCCGCTCTCCTGGCGTCGCTCCCGCCCGCGCGCGCCCTGCTGACCCCGCTGCTCGCCTGGGGCGCCGTGGCGCTGGCGGTGTGGTTCGCGCTCTGGCCGGCCACCTGGGTCGACCCGGCGGCGGCGGTGGGGCGCGTGGTCGATGAGGCACGCACGAACGGCGGCACGCCGCACGGGAGCGGCAACTTCTTCCTCGGCCGCAGCGTCGCCGACCCGGGCCCGCTGTTCTACCCGGTGGCGATCGCGCTGCGGCTCACGCCCTGGGCGATCGTCGGGCTTCTGGCCGCGCCGGCCGCGCTCGCCGGGTGGCGCGAGCAGACCGGCCGGCGGCGCGTGCTGGCGCTGCTCGCGCTCTTCGCCGTGCTGATGGTCGCCGCGCTGAGCGTGCTGGCGAAGAAGTTCGACCGCTACGCCCTGCCGGTCTTCCCGGCGCTGGACATCATCGCGGCGGCTGGCCTGGTCCGGATGGCTGGCTATGCAGCCGGCCTGGGCCGCTGGCTCGGCCATCGTACAGCGGCGCCGCTCCTTCGCCCGGCGGCCTGGGCGCTCGCGGCAGGCGCGCTGGCGCTGCACGTAGCGTGGTACCACCCGTACGAGCTGGCCTACTACAACCCGGCGCTAGGCGGCGGCCGCCTGGCCCAGCGCGTCGTGCCGGTGGGGTGGGGCGAGGGGTACGAGCTGGCGGGCGCCTACATCATGGAGCAGCCCGACGCCTGCGAGCGGCCGATCGCCGTCTGGTACCGCGTGCTCGTCGAGCGCTTCGTGTGCGCGAACACCATCCCGATGCGCGAGTTCGGCGCCGGGCAGGAGACCGGCTACGTGATCCTGTACATCGACCAGATCCAGCGCGGCTACTACCCGGACGCGCTGGCGCGCCTGGCCCGCCTGCCGGCCCCGCTGCACACCGTGCGCGTGCACGGCATCGACTACGCGCACATCTACCAGATGCCGCCGCCGCCGCTGCGCCCGGTCGATGCCCGCTTCGGCGGGGCCATCCGGCTGCAGGGGTATGACATCGAGGTGGACAGGGGCGCCGACCCCGCCCGCATCACCCTCGACCTGCAGTGGCAGGCGCTCAGGCGGGTGAGCGAGGATTTCTCCATGTTCGCGCACGTCATCGCCCCCAACGGCGAGCGTGTCGCCCAGGTGGATGTGCCGGCAGGCGACCCGCGCCAGCCGACCAGCGACTGGGAGCCGAACCAGTACGTGACCCAGCATCAGACCATCCCGCTGCCGCGCAATCTGCCGGCTGGCCCGTACTGGATCGAGGTGGGCGTCTACGAGCCCGATAGCCTCAAGCGCCTGCCGCTCAGCATAGGCGGAGACGCGAGCGTGCAGTCCAGCCGGCAGGCGGGTCCGAACAGCGTGCGCCTCGGTCCGTTCGTGCTGGCGAAGTAGCCGCGCCGCCGCCCGCCCGTGGCGCGCCTTCCACGCCGGCCACGAGCGTGCGAGACAGACGAAAAATCCGCATCGCAGCGCGAAGTATGGTATAATACAGTGGCGAATTTATGTAAACTTTTATGACGAAGGGCCTGTGCTCCGCCGCTGCGCGTCCTGCCCAATCCAGCGCTAGAAAGAAACAAGAGCCAGAGATGAAAGATATCGAGATCACCCCGATTCAGCCGCGCACGACGGTGCGCGTGAAGACGCTGCAGCGCGCGAGCCGCAGGCTCGAGGTCGTCCCGCGCGACCCACAGCGCGGGCAGTATCTGGTGGCCAGCGCCTCACAGCCGGGCGTGTTCTACTCCGTGGACCTTGACTCGCGCGCGCTGGCCGGCCGCTGCACATGCCCCTGGGCGCAGCACGGCGGCGTGAACTGCAAGCACGTGCTCGCGGCGCTGCGCTACCACTACACCGGGCTGGGCGGGCTCTCGTTCTGGCGCACGCTCGCCGACGCCCGCCGCCAGCACCGCCGCACCGTCAAGGGCGAGGGCATCTACGCCACCGTCCGCCCGCGGGCGCGCCGGCGATCGTAACAGCTGAGGAGCCGCTCGCCACACCCTACGCAGAGGTCCATGACAACCACCACGATCGGCATACTGGGGGCCGGCCAGCTCGGCAGGATGCTCGCGCTGGCCGGCTACCCGCTTGGGCTGCGCTTCCGCTTCTTCGACCCGGCGCCCGCATCGCCGGCCAGCCACCTCGCCGAGCAGATCTGCGCCCCCTACGACGACGAGGGCGCGCTGCGGCGCTTCGCCGAAGGGCTGGCGCTGGTCACCTACGAGTTCGAGAACGTCCCCGTCGCCGCCGCGCGCCTCCTCGAGCGCCACCTGCCGGTCTACCCGCCGCCGGCGGCGCTCGAGGCCGCCCAGGACCGCCTGGCGGAGAAGCAGTTCTTCCAGCGCCTCGGCATCCCCACGCCGCCCTTCGCGGCGGTGGATGACCGGGCCGGGCTGGACGCGGCCGTGCGCCAGCTCGGGCTCCCGGCCGTGCTCAAGACGCGCCGCATGGGGTACGACGGGAAGGGCCAGGCGCTGCTGCGATCGCCCGAGGACGCCGCGGACGCCTGGCGGCAGCTCGGCGGCCAGCCGCTGATCCTCGAGGCGCACGTCCCGTTCACCCGCGAGCTGTCGATCATCGCCGTGCGCGGCCGGGATGGCGCGACCGCCTGCTACCCGCTGGTGGAGAACCTGCACCGCGGCGGCATCCTGCGCCGCTCGGTCGCGCCGGCCCCCGACGTGACGCCCGAGCTGCAGGAGCAGGCCGAGCGCTACGCCGCGCGCGCCCTCGACGCCCTGCAGTACGTCGGGGTGCTGGCGATCGAGCTGTTCGAGGTGCCGGGCGCGGCGGGGTGTGGCGCGCACAGCCCCGCGCTGCTGGCGAACGAGATGGCGCCGCGGGTGCACAACTCCGGCCACTGGACGATCGAGGGCGCGGCGACAAGCCAGTTCGAGAACCACCTGCGCGCGACGCTCGGCCTGCCGCTCGGATCGACGGCCGCCCGCGGCCACGCGGCGATGCTCAACCTGATCGGCGCCACCCCCGAGCCGGCCGCCGTGCTCGCGCTCCCCGAGGCCCACCTCCACTGCTACGGCAAGGAGCCGCGGCCGGGCCGCAAGCTCGGCCACATCACCCTGCGCGCCGACGACCCGCAGACGCTCGCCGAGCGGCTGGAGCGGCTGGAGCACATTCTTGGCTAGAATCGAAGAGGGCGCGAGCGCGGAGGAAACCCTCCTGCGCCCGCGCCCTCTTCAGCTCCCCGCATCCCCCGCGGACCGCTACCGCGCCGCCTTGAGCATGTCCAGCAGCCTGGCGACCTCCTCCTGGTCGATCGACTCAGCGCCGCACAGACAGTCGCGCGCGTAGGTCTCGGCGACGAGCGTGTTGAGGCTCGCCACCGCCGCCTTGACCGCCGCCAGCTGCGTCACGACCTCGCGGCAGTCGCGGTTGTCCTGGACCATCCGCTGGATGCCGCGCACCTGCCCTTCGATCCGGCGCAGGCGCAGCAGCACATCGTCGCGCACGTGCTCGGAGATCGGGCGCGTGGGTGCCGGCTCCATGTTCGCCACTCCCTCACGGCCGGGGGAGGCGCGACACGTTCGGCCGCGGCGCCCCGGCCGGCTCACAAACTACTCGGCCAGCACCGCCTCGAACTGCGCCTTGATCTGGCTCTTCGGGCGCGCGCCGATCACCTGGTTCACCAGCTCACCGTTCTTGAAGAACAGCATCGTCGGGATCCCGGTGATGCCGAACCGGGCGGCCCACTGCTGGTCCTCGTCGGTGTTGATCTTGGTGACCTTCACCTTACCCTCGTACTCCGCAGCCAGCTCCTCCAGGATCGGAGCGACGGCCCGGCACGGCCCGCACCACGGCGCCCAGAAGTCCACGACGACCGGAACGTCCGACTGGAGCACCTGCTGCTCGAACTCGGCATCGGTGATATTTACCGGCTTGGCCATATCCCTCAGTTCTCCTCCACTATTGTAATCATGGGATACCCCCCAGGGGTGTATAGGTACTATACCCCTCCGGCGTATCTTTGTCAAGTGACGCGCCTTACGCGGCGGCACCGCCCCATACCCGTTGAGATCGGAGGAACCGAGCGACGAGACGACGGGGTGAGGGGGGTGAGGGGGTGACGGGGTGACCTGGTGACGGGGTGACCTGGTGACGGGGTGACCTTTGGACGCCGGAAACCCGTCACACACCACACACTCGCTTGGTTACCCAGTCACCTTGTCACCCTGTCACCCTGTCACCCTGTCACCACCAGCGACCGGGCGCACGGCGCGGCTGTGTTATACTTTGGCCCCGGAGGGCCCGATCAGCAGAGCGATAGAGCAGATTTCATTCCAGGGGACGCCGCCGCACGGCGAGCGGCCCGGGGCGGCACCCGGTCTGCACAACACGTCGTCAGGAGGTGCAGCAATGGCAACCATTGGACGCGATACGACGATCACGTGGCTCGGGCACGCTACGTTCCATATCGCCACACCGGGAGGCAAGCGGCTGCTGATCGACGCGTGGGTGGACGGCAACCCGGCGTGCCCGGACGAGTGGAAGCGCCGCGTGCGCGAGGGCCCGCTCGACGCCATCCTGCTCACGCACGGGCACTTCGACCACATCGGCGACCTGCTCGCGCTGGCCAGCGCCACCACCGCCCAGATCGTCGCCCAGTTCGACATCACCAGCTGGCTCGCGACCAAAGGCATCCCCGAGGAGCGGCTGGTCGGCTTCAACAAGGGCGGCACCGTCGAGGTGGCCGGCATCCGCGCCACGATGACGCACGCGACGCACAGCAGCACCTTTATCGACAACGGGGTGGTGGTGCCGATGGGCACCGAGGCCGGCTACGTGCTGCGCATGGAGAACGGCTTCACCATCTACCACACCGGCGACACGGCGGTGACCGCGGACATGCAGATCATCGGCGATCTCTACCGGCCGGACCTGGCGATCCTGCCGATCGGGGACCACTTCACGATGGACCCGCGCCAGGCGGCCTACGCGCTCAAGCTGATCCGCCCGCGGTACGCGATCCCCGAGCACTTCGGCACCTTCCCGCTGCTCCGCGGCACCCCCGAGGCGCTGCGCGAGCACTGCAAAGAGTTCGGCGTGGAGACCGAGGTCATCGCGCTGCAGCCGGGGGAGTCCGTCTCCTGAGCGCCAGACCAAAGGACCTCGGAGGGCCACAGGCCCTCCGAGCCTCCCCGCTCGCGACAGAGCGGCCGGCGCGACCGCGCATCTCCCGCCCGTGACAAGCGACATGGACAACGCCCAAGCACGCGACTCCTACGCTAGATGAAGCTGATTATTCCCAAGGCGATCGCCGGCCTGGTCGAGCCGCGCATCGGCGCCATCGCGCCCGACTGGAGCGTGGTGCACGTCGACGACGACGGGACGGTCGAGGGCGACGCAACGGACGCCGCCGCATACCTGCGCTGGTGGATGCCGGTCGAGGCGTTTCGGCGCACGCTGGCCGCCGCGCCGGCGCTGCGCTGGGTCCACTCGCCGAGCGCCGGCGTCGACCACCTGCTCATCCCCGAGATCGTCGAGAGCGAGATCGTGCTCACGAACTCGGCCGGGGCGCACGCCATCCCGATCGCGGAGTTCGTGCTGATGTGCATGCTCGCCCACGCCAAGCGCGCCCGCGAGCTGCTGGCGCTGCGGCCGGAGGATGCCTGGGACCACGAGGACCGGCTCCTGCTCGGCGAGCTGTACGAGAAGACCGCGCTGATCATCGGCCTGGGGAGCATCGGCGAGGAGATCGCGCGCCGGGCCGCGGCCTTCGGCATGCGCGTGCTGGGCAGCCGCCGCCGCCCCCGCCCGACCCCCGCGGTGGACCTGGTGGTCGGCGAGGACGGCTGGCGCGACCTGCTGCCCGAGGCGGACTTCGTGGTCATCGCGGCGCCGCTCACCGAGCGCACGCGGGGCATGGTGGACGCGGACGCCTTCGCGCGCATGCGGCCGGACGCCTACCTGATCAACATCGCCCGCGGCCCGATCGTGGACACCGACGCCCTGCTCGAGGCGCTCCACACCGGGAGGATCGCCGGAGCGGCGATCGACACCCCGCCGGTCGAGCCGCTCCCGCCCGACCACCCGCTCTGGCGTGCGCCCAACACCTGGATCACGCCCCACATCTCCTACTCCTCGCCGCGTGGCCGCGAGCGCCTGTTCCAGATCTTCTTCGAGAACCTGCGCCGCTTCCGCGCCGGCGAGCCGCTGATCAATGTGGTGGATAAGCGGGCCGGGTATTGACTGAGTGACACGGTGACTGGGTGACGCGGTGACACGGTGACACGGTGACGCGGTGACACGGTGACACGGTGACAAGGTGACGCGGTGATGGCGGCCACCAGGATTGTGGGTGTGTCGCAGAGTCTCCGGCGTCCAAAGGTCACCCCGTCACCCCCTCACCCCATCACCGTGTCACCCCGCCACCCTGCCGCCCATCGCCCGTTCGCGGCCATAGACAACCTCGAAGGAAAACGAGCCATGTACACCCCCGCACCAACCGCCGGCGACACCTCCTGGTTCACGCACGACCGCTTCGGCATGTTCATCCACTGGGGGCTCTACGCGCTCCCCGCCCGCCACGAGTGGGTCAAGAGCCGCGAGGAGATCGACGACGAGCGCTACCAGCGCTACTTCGACCACTTCGACCCGGACCTGTACGACCCGCGCGAGTGGGCCCGCGCCGCCAAGGCCGCCGGGATGAAGTACGCGGTGATCACCGCCAAGCACCACGAGGGCTTCTGCCTCTGGGACACGAAGCAGACCGACTACAAGGCCACCAACACGCCGGCGAAGCGCGACCTGCTCAAGCCCTTCGTCGAGGCGTTCCGCGCCGAGGGGCTGCGCGTCGGCTTCTACTACTCGCTGATCGACTGGCACCACCCCGACTTCCCGATCGACATCTTCCACCCGCTCCGCAACCGCCCGGACGTCGCCGAGCTGAACAAGGGCCGCGACATGCGGCGCTACGCCGCCTTCATGCGCGAGCAGGTGCGCGAGCTGCTCACCGGCTACGGCCCGATCGACATCATCTGGTACGACTTCTCCTACCCCGGACGCGACTACAATGGCCTGCCCGGCAAGGGCCGCGACGACTGGGAGAGCGAGGAGCTGCTGCGGCTGACGCGCGAGCTCGCGCCGCGGATCATCGTGAACAACCGGCTCGACCTGCCGCCCGAGAAGGCCGACATCCACACGCCCGAGCAGTTCCAGCCGCGCGAGTGGGTCCACGTCGACGGCAAGCCGGTGGTGTGGGAGACCTGCCAGACCTTCAGCGGCTCGTGGGGCTACCACCGCGACGAGGCCACCTGGAAGAGCCCCGAGCAGCTCATCCAGATGCTGGTCAACACCGTGGCCACCGGCGGCAACCTGCTGATGAACGTCGGCCCGACCGCGCGCGGCACCTTCGACGACCGCGCGCTGAGCGCGCTCAAGGTCTACGCGGACTGGATGCGGCTCCACGGGCGCTCGATCTACGGCTGCACCCAGAGCGAGTACAAGGCCCCGACCGACTGCCGCTTCACCCAGACCGGCCCCGAGCGCAGCCGGAGCGAGGGCACGCGCCTCTACCTGCACATCTTCGCCTGGCCGTTCCGCCACATCCACCTGGACGGCCTGGCCGGCAAGGTGGCCTACGCCCAGCTGCTGCACGACGGCAGCGAGGTGCGGATGCTCGAGCCGGGCAAGCACAACGAGTGGAGCATCGCCAGCACCGCGGCGGACACGCTGACGCTCGAGCTGCCGGTGATCAAGCCGAATGTGACCGTGCCGGTCGTCGAGCTGTTCCTGAAGTGACGGGCTGGCGCGGTCGCCCTGCGGGCCGCCGCGCCAGCCCTCCGCCGGGAGGTGTGGTGGGCCAGTAGAACCTTTTTCCCACCGCTGGAGCTTCACCGCGCCGCGGGGCGGCACCAGAGAAGCGTGCGGGGAGGCAGCGCCCCGCCACGGAGATACGTGAGCACGACATGGTCTCAGAGCGCTACTACCTCGGAATAGATGCCGGCGGCACCAAGACCCTCGCGCTGGTCGCCGACGGCGCGGGCCGCGTGCTGGGCTCAGGGCGGGCGGGCACCGGCAACTGGGAGAGCGTCGGGCTGGAGGGCGCGTTCCAGGCGTTCGACCGCGCGGCGTCCGAGGCGCTGCGCAGCGCCGGCCTGCGCCCGGCGGATCTGAGCGCCGCGGGCTACGCGCTGGCCGGCCTGGACTGGCCGAGCGACGAGGGCCGGCTGGCGCCGCTGCTCGACCGCCTCGGGCTGCCCGGCCCGCGCCAGATGGTCAACGACGCCTTCGGCGCCCTGCGCGCCGG
>CALJIC010000236.1 GCA_937974195.1 uncultured Roseiflexaceae bacterium
TCGCGGTCGTCCACCTTGAAGCGCAGGCGGCCCTTCCAGCCGGCGGTGATCTGCGCGACCGCGCCCATCACCGCGCTGCGCTCCTCGTCGTTCTTGTAGATCGGCACCACCACCACCTGCGTCGGCGCCAGCCGCGGCGGGATCACCAGGCCCTCGTCGTCCGAGTGGGACATGATCAGCGCGCCGATCAGCCGCGTGCTGACGCCCCAGCTCGTCGTCCAGGCGTACTGGATGGTGTTGTGCTGGTCGGTGAAAGTGATGTTGAAGGCGCGGGAGAAGTTCTGGCCGAGGTTGTGCGAGGTGCCGGCCTGCAGCGCGCGGCCGTCCTGCATCATGGCCTCGATGCAGTACGAGCGCAGCGCGCCGGGGAACTTCTCCTTCTCGGTCTTGAGCCCTTTGATCACCGGCACCGCCATCTCTTTCTCGACGAAGTCGGCGTAGACGTCGTGCAGGATCATGAGCGTCTCGCGCTCGGCGTCCTCCTCGGTGGCGTGGACGGTGTGGCCCTCCTGCCAGAGGAACTCGGCGGTGCGCAGGAACGGGCGGGTGCGCATCTCGGCGCGCATCACGTTGGCCCACTGGTTGATCAGCAGCGGCAGGTCGCGGTAGCTGCGGATCCACTTGGAGTAGAAGTGGCCGATGATCGTCTCGCTGGTGGGCCGGATGATGTACGGCTCGGCCAGCTCCTCGCGGCCGATCTGCGTCACCTCGAACAGCTCCGGCGCGAAGCCCTCGACGTGCTCGGCCTCCTTCATGATGAAGCTCTTGGGGATCAGCAGCGGGAAGTAGGCGTTCTCGTGGCCGGTCGCCTTGATCCTGTCGTCCAGGCCGCGCTGGATGTGCTCCCACAGGGCGTAGCCGGTGGGCTTGAACACGATGCAGCCGCGCACGACCTCGGCGTAGTCGGCGAGCTGCGCCTGCTGCACGATATCGAGATACCACTGGGCGTAATCTTTCGCGCGCGGCGTAATTCCTTCTTTTGGCATTGATTTCCTCTGTTCTAAAGCGTCGTGTCGGGCGCGCCGTCGAACAGCGCGCTCAGAGGCACACCCAAATCCGGCGGGTCGCCATCTCCTCACTCCTTCGCCCGGCGGCGTGCGTCGAGCCTCTCGGCGGCCGCCTGGTATCAAGTTGTAGGCCGCCGGCAAGTGCGTGAAACGCTCCGGGGGCGCCTGTGGCGCGCGGCGGTCCGCCGCCTGTCGGGTCGCGATGCTCAGTGCTGCCGGGCGGTACTAGTATACGGCACGGCGGCTGCCACCTCAACCCGCGCGATGTCCAGGCGCAGGGCCCACTGGCGCGGGTCGGCGTCAAGCGCCGCCAGCCAGGCGTCGAGCCCGCCGGCGGCGGCGATCTCGTCCCCGAAGCGGTCGGGCGTCTCGAACTCCAGCCCCTCGGTCGCGAGGTAGCCGAGGGTGAGGCCGCCGGCGCGCTGGACGAAGAGCGGCCAGGAGACATCGGTGCCGATCGTCTCGTCGGGGCAGCCGGCGAGGATCGCCTGGGCGGCCCGCCGCGACACGCCCCGCGCGGCGGCGGTGACGTCCCACGCCAGCCCGCTCACCTGGGCGAACACGTGGTTGACGATCGCCTCGGTGTCGCGCTGGGCGCGCGGGTGGCTGCCGAAGGCGCGCGGCGTGCGGCCGAGCACGGTGAAGTCATAGCGCCCGATGTGGCGGGCGGCGCGCTCGAGCTCCTTCGGGTGCCGCTCGGCCCAGTGCAGGGCGCGGTCCAGGTCGCAGAACAGCAGCGTGTGCGGCTCGTGCTCCAGGCCGAGCGCCAGGGCCGCGCGGCGCGCACGGCCCAGCTGCAGGTGCCCGTCGGACGGCCCGCGCCGCACCAGCGCCCCGCTCTCGGCCAGCGGCGCCAGCGCGGAGTCCGGGGTCTGCTCCGTCGCCTGGACGGCGAGCGCGTCGAAGATGCGCATCAGCGCCGGGAGCACGCGCCGGGCCTGCGCCGTCAGCCGGCCGTCGGGGTCGTGGTGGATGCTGGCTAAAGCTACTGTCACGTCGCTCTCGCTCTTCCGGCGCTCTAGCGCTCGGCGTTCAGCGCGTCGCGCAGCGCCTGGATCGCCTCGGCCACCGTCTGGCGCTGGTTGAAGATCGCCGAGCCGACGACGATGTTGGTGGCGCCGGCGGCGACGACCTCGGCCAGGTTGGACGCCTTCACGCCGCCGTCCACCTGGAGGTGGACGTGCCCGAGGCCGCGCTCGTCCAGCATGCGCCGCAGCCGGGCGATCTTGCCGGTGCTGGCGGCGATGTACTCCTGGCCGCCGAAGCCGGGGTTGACCGACATCACCAGGGCCAGGTCGATGTCGGGCAGGATCTCCTCGAGCGCCGCGAGCGGGGTGGCGGGGTTGAGCGCGACGCCGGCGGTGATGCCGTGCTCCTTGATCTGCTGCACCGTGCGGTGCAGGTGCGCCGTCGCCTCGACGTGGACCGTGATGTGGCTGGCGCCGGCGCGCACGAAGTCGCCGATGTAGCGCTCGGGCTGCACGATCATCAGGTGGCAGTCGAGCGGGATGCTGACGGCCCGGCGCAGCGCCTCGACCACCGGGAGGCCGACGCTGATGTTGGGGACGAACAGGCCGTCCATCACGTCGATCTGGAGCCAGTCGGCGCCGGCGGCCTCGGCGGCGCGGGCCTGCTCGGCGAGGTGGCCGAAGTCGGCGGAGAGCACCGAGGGCGCGAGCAGGATCGGGCGGCCAGCGACGGTTGCGAGGGGCATAGCACTCCAGGCAGCGTAGGGGCGTGTGGCACGCCCGCGCGAGCAGGCGACATTATAGCACGCGCGCTAGAGGCCAAGGGCCGCGAGCTGGCGCTCGGCGCGCTGGCGCCAGGTGGAGGAGGGCGCCAGATCGGCGGCGGAGACGAGCGCCTGTCGCGCCCCGTCGCGGTCCCCTATGGCAGCCAGGGCCCGGCCGAGGTGGTAGGCGGCCTCGGGGCTGGTGGGGCTGAGGCGCAGCGCCTCGCGGGCGGCGGCCACGGCCGCCGCAGCCTCGCCGCAGGCCAGCCGCGCGGCGGCCAGGAGCGACCAGGCCGAGGCGTCGGTGGGGATCAGGCGCGTGGCCTCCTCGGCGGCGGGGAGGCCGGAGTCGCAGGCCTGGAGCGAGGTGTCGATGTGAAAGCGGGCGGCCGCGAGCGCGTAGGGGCCGCGCTGGGCGGGCGGCGCCCGGCGCAGCGCCTGGTCGTACTCGGCGGCGGCGGCCACGTAGTCGCGCCGGGCGGCGTAGATCGCGCCCATCACCAGGTGCGCGTCGGGGCCACTGGGGTCGAGCGCGCGCAGCGCACGCACCTGCTCCTCGGCGGCATCCTCAGCCTGCGTCGCCAGGTACGCCAGCGCGAGCAGCGCGCGGGCGCGGGGCACGTCGGGGTGCGCGGCGACGAGCTGCTCGAGCTGCTGGAGGCCGACCGCGCGGTCCCCTGCGGCCCAGTGGGTGTAGGCGCGGTACGCGGCGGCGGCCAGCCCGTCGGGCGTCCCCGGCGCGGCGGCGGCGAACTGGCGGTCCGCGAGGGGGTAGAGGCCGGCGGCGAGGTACAGCTGCCCGAGGAGCTGGTGGCGCTGGGCCGGGTCGGCGCGCAGCGCCGCCGCGAGCTGCCCGGCGTCGGGCTGGGGCGGGGCGAGCAGCGGCTCGGCGAGCGACGCGATGGGGAGGCTGGCGTGGGGCGTCCGCTCGGCGGCGCGCTCGAGGTCCGCGAGCGCGGCGGCGGGGTCGCTCGGCGCGCGCAGCGTCGCCAGGCGCGTGTACACCGCCGCGCGCCAGCGGGCCGGCAGCGTCGGCTGGAGGGCGCGCAGGTACGCCTGCTCGGCCTCGGCGTAGCGGCCGGCGCGCAGCAGGCTCTCGCCCTCGAGCGTCCAGCGCAGCGGCGCCAGCGGCGAGCGCTCGTCCACCAGCTCCCAGAACTGCCTCGCCTCGTTATGTGCCCCGGAGCTGTCGGCGAGCTGCGCCTGGTACAGGCGGGCCAGCGCGAGGGTGTGCGGCTCCAGGCCAAGCCCGATGGCGTAGCCGAGCGCCCGGTTCGCGTCCGGCAGCTCGCCCCGCAGCGTGTAGACCATGCCCAGCCGCGCGTAGGCGGCGGCGTGCGTCCGGTCGCGGGCGACGAGCGCCCGATAGGCCTCCAGCGCGTCGTAGTAGCGCCGGGCGAGGAAGAGCGCGTCGGCGCGCCGCAGGCCGTCCAGCGGGTCCGGCCGGAAGACGAGCCGCGCCCCCTGCCACAGGACGGCGAGGACGAGCGCGACGTGGGCGAGACGGAGCGCGACGCGTACGCCTCGGGCGGCGAGATGGGCCATGGTGGGCGGCATTTACAGATTACAGTGGCGGCCACGCGGCGGAGCACAGCTTGCCGCGCTGTGCCGCGAAAGTGGCGCGGTCGCGCCAGGCGCGCGGCCGAGCGCGCTGTCAACTGATTATAGCGTGTAAACCTACGGTTGACAATCGTGGGCTTGTGGTCTACCATCGGTCCGTTCTGCGCGTATCTCAGGTGCCGGAAGGGCGTGCTGCGGCGCCAGCCTCGCTGGCGCCACGATGTATCACCCAGCCTGTTCCACGGTTGAGCGGGGAGAGGAGATAGCGATGAGCGTGTTCACGCGGGCGTCGGTGGGCGCGGGCGCATTCACGCTTCCCGGCCACTACTACACCTCCGAGGAGATCTTTCGGGTCGAGCAGGAGCGGATCTTCGCGCGCTCCTGGGTGCTGGTGGGGCGCGCCGAGCAGATCGCCGACGCGGGCGCGTACTTCCTGGCCGAGGTGGCCGGCGAGAGCCTGATCGTGGTGCGCGGTAAGGACGGCGCGGCGCGCGCGCTGTTCAACGTCTGCCGGCACCGCGGGACGCGCCTGTGCACCGAGGCGCAGGGCCGCTTCGCCAGCACGATCCAGTGCCCGTACCACGCGTGGACCTACGGGCTCGACGGCGAACTGCTGGCCGCGCGGCACATGCAGGAGGTCCCGACCTTCGACAAGGCCGACTGGCCGCTGCGCCAGGCGGCGCTGGCCGAGTGGGAGGGGTTCCTGTTCGTGAACCTCGCGGACGAGCCGGAGCCCTTCGAGCGCGCCTACGCGCCGCTGATCGGCAAGTTCGCGGCGTGGGGCCTCCCGGAGCTCAGGGTCGCCAGGCGGATCGACTACGACCTGGCCTGCAACTGGAAGCTGATCGTCCAGAACTACTCGGAGTGCTACCACTGCCCGCTGATCCACCCCGACCTCGAGCGCCTCTCGGAGTCCACCAGCGGGCGCAACGATCTGCACCAGGGGCCGTTCCTGGGCGGCTACATGACGCTGAACCCCGGCTTCGGCAGCATGACGCTGAGCGGCAGGGAGGCCGCTCCGCCGCTCGGCACGCTGAGCGGCGAGGAGCTGGCGCGCGTGTACTACTACTCGCTGTTCCCGAACGTGCTGCTGAGCCTGCACCCCGACTACGTGATGGTCCACACCCTGTGGCCCGTCGCGGCGGGGCGGACGCTGGTGCGCTGCGAGTGGCTGTTCGCGCCGGGTGTGCCGGAGGAGAGCGTCGAGGACGCGGCCGGCTTCTGGGACATGACCAACCGGCAGGACTGGCACGTCTCGGAGCTGACGCAGCTCGGGGTGGCCTCGCGGGCGTACACGCCCGGGCCGTACGCGCAGGCCGAGGGGCTGCTGCACGCCTTCGACCAGTACTACCTCGAGCAGATCGCCGAGTGACAAGGAGCGCACGATGACGGACCCACGCCCTGATCCGCCGCTGGTGGCCTCCGAGCGCGACATGCTCGACGCCTTCCTGGAGTTCCACCAGCAGACGCTGCTGATGAAGATCGACGGGCTGAGCGAGGAGGAGCTGCGCCGCTCGTTCGTGCCCTCCGGCCTGACGCTGCTCGGCCTGGTCAAGCACCAGGCGTACGTCCACCGCTGGTGGTTCCGCTACGTGTTCGCCGGCGAGGACGTGACCTTCCCGTGGACGGAAGAGGACCCCAACGCCGACTGGCGCATCGAGCCGGGCGAGACGGTCGAGCAGATCGTGGCGCTCTACCGCGCCGAGGTGGAGGCCGCGCGGGCGATCGTGCGCGCGTCGCATCCAGACGACCTTTCGGCCCGGCCGGAGGAGCCGGAGCGCAAGCGCCAGCTGCGCTGGGTGCTGACGCATATGGTCGAGGAGGTGTGCCGTCACAACGGCCACGCGGACATCTACCGCGAGCTGATCGACGGCAAGACGGGTGAGTAGAAGGAGTCTCCGATGTCCACGCCCTACGACGCGATCATCATCGGCGGGGGGCACAACGGGCTGGTGGCAGCGTGCTACCTGGCGAAGGCCGGCAAGCGGGTGCTGGTGCTCGAGCGCTACCACACGGTGGGCGGCGCGGCGATCACCGAGGAGATCCACCCCGGCTTCCGCGTCTCGGTGGCCTCGTACTCGATGAGCCTCATGCGGCCGGAGATCATCGAGGAGCTGCGCCTCGCCGACTACGGCTTCGAAGTGTACGCCAAGTCGCCCTCGTACTTCATGCCGTTCCCGGACGGCCAGCACCTGTTCCTCTACGCCGGCGACCGCGAGCGCAGCAAGCGTGAGATCGCGAAGTTCTCGCAGCGGGACGCCGAGGCGTACGACGCGTGGGAGGACTTCTGGGACCGCTGCTGCGACATTATCGAGCCGACGCTGATGCAGCCGCCGATCTCGCTCGCCGAGCTGGCGCAGCGCTTCGAGGACGCCGGCTGTGTGGACGACTGGCGGCGGCTGATGCTGCTGAGCACCAGCGACCTGCTCGGCGAGTTCTTCGAGTCCGAGTATGTGAAGGCGGCCATGGCGCCGCAGAGCCTGATCAGCACGATGGGCGGCCCGGCCACGCCCGGCACGCCGTACGTCTACCTGATGCACGCGATCGGGCGCGCCATCCACGGGCGGCGCGGCGTGTGGGGCTATGTGAAGGGCGGCATGGGCACCGTCACGCGCACGCTCGCCGCCGCCGCGCGCGACCTGGGGGTTGAGATCCGCACCTCGGTCGAGGTCGGCGAGGTGCTGGTGGAGCAGGGCGCCGCGACGGGGGTGGTGCTGACGAGCGGCGAGACGATCCGCGGGCGCGCCGTGCTCTCGAATGCCGACCCGAAGCGGACCTTCCTCAAGCTGACCCCCGCGGGCGCGCTGCCGGAGGAGTTCCGGCGCCGGATCGAGCGCAACTACCGCATCGGCGGCACGGTCTACAAGCTGAACCTGGCGCTGGAGGAGCTGCCGCGCTACCTGGCGGCCCCGCCCGATGTTCCGCCCGAGGTGATCAGCCGGGGCACGGTCGACATCGCGCCGACGCTCGGCTACCTGGAGCGGGCCTGGGACGACTTCAAGCGCGGCGAGCCGAGCCGGGAGCCGTTCATCGAGATCTTCTCGCAGTCGCCCACCGACCCGACGCTGGCGCCGCCCGGCAAGCACGTGCTCTCCTGCTTCTGCCAGTACTTCCCGTACGAGCCGAGCGGCCGCAGCTGGGACGACGGGCTGCGCGAGGAGATCGCCGACCGCATCCTGGGCAAGCTGGCGGAGTACGCGCCGAACATCAGCGGGGCGGTGATCGCGCGCCAGATGCTGAGCCCGGTGGACCTGGAGCGCCGCTTCGCGCTCACCGGCGGGAATATCTTCCACGGCGAGCTGACGCCCGACCAGGCGTTCAACCTGCGGCCAGTCTCGGGGTACGCCGACTACCGGACGCCGCTGCCTGGGCTCTACCTGTGCGGCTCGGGGGCGCACCCGGGCGGCGGTGTCACGGGCATCCCCGGCCACAACTGCGCCAAGGTCGTCATCGCCGACCTGGCGTGAGGGCTGCTTGCCGGCGGAAGAAGGGGCCGCGCGCCGCGTGCGTCAGTCGGGGTCGCCGGCGTCGATCACGCGGCGGGTGACCTCGGCGATGGCGGTGCCCGCGAGGGCGCCGCTCGCTACGTCGCCGGGGTAGTGGGCGCCGAGGTAGACCCGCGAGAAGCCGACCAGGGCGGCAATCAGGTACCAGAGCGCTGTCAGCCGCGGGAACTGGCGGGCCAGCAGCCAGGCGCCGGCGAAGGCGGCGGCCGAGTGGCCGGACGGGAAGGAGTAGCCGCCGGGCTTCTTGCCGACGGCGATGGCCTGGACGATGTCGTAGAACGGGCGGCGGCGGCGGAAGTAGTGCTTGATCGGGTACTCGACGCTCATGGTCGCGAACCAGAGCGGGGGGAGCACCTGGTACAGGGCGTGCTTGCCGCGCCTGCCGCCCACCAGCTTCAGCGCCAGCAGCAGGAGCACCCAGCCGAAGCCGGCGTTCATCACGCTGGTGAGCCCGTACATGAACCGGTTGAGCAGCGGCGGGTGCGGCATGGTGTTGATCGCCAGGAACAGCTGCGTGTCGAGCTTCTGGTAGGGCCGCATCCGCCGCAGGATCGCCTCGCGCAGCAGGTCGCGCCCCTCGACGATCGCGGGGTCGGCGAGCCCCTTGACCTCGGGGTTGGCCGCCTCCTGCAGCGCCTCCTCGAGCGCCGCCCGCTGCGTGCCATCGGTGCTGGCGACCTGGCGCGCAGCCTCGACGAGCGTGGCCGGCGCCTTGTCCGGCCCGGGGGTCTCGGCCGCCTGCTCGATCGCGTGCGCCGGATCGGCCGCCGCCTGCGTCTCGCGCACCTCGCTCTCGGTGGCCGCGCCGGCAGCGCTCAGCGCCGCGTCGACCGTCTGCTGGGCCTGCTCGGGCGTCTCGATCGCCTTGATCGCCTCGCGCAGCGCCTCCTTCGCCGGCTCAGCCTCCGCGCGCTCCTCAGGGGTCGGCTCCGGCGTACGCTGGGTATCTGTCATAGCATCCTCTTCAGAGACACGAGTTTCGCGGGCGTGCCGCCCGCTCTCCTTGCGAAGTGTGGGCTGCGCGCCCGCCGGGTCCTTTTTCCTTGCGGAAAGAAGGGGGATTCTGCGAAGGCGCCGCCTTCCTCAACCCTCTCCAGGCGGCGCGGAAGCGATGCCGCCGCGAACGGCGCGCCGGAGACAGCGCGAAAAGACCGCGCCGGGGCCGGAACGCGCTACGCGGCTGCGGCCAGGTCCGGCTCGGCCTGCGTGGCCGCTTCCGCCTGCGCCGGGACGACGACGCGCACTGCGCCGGGGATGATGCGCACGTACACGGGTGTGTCGCCGATGATCTCGCCGTCGGCCTGCACTGGCAGCGGGATGTCGGTCGCCACCGTCACGCTCTCGCGCGCGGTGAGGTAGGTCAGGTTCGGGCTATCGCGGTGCCGGCCGCGCAGGGCGGCCCAGGCCAGCTTCAGGTAGTCGAGCGGGATGCGGGCGCCGACGATGCAAACGTTGGCGCGCCCGTCCGCCGGCGAGATCTCCGGGCCCCAGCGCAGCGGCGCGACGCCGAGCGTGCCGCCGTTGGCGATCAGCACCTGGATGGCGCGCGGCCGGATGCGCCTCCCGTCGGCGACAATTGTGAAGCGCCGCCCCCGATACCCGGCCGCGCGCGTTACCGCGGTCCACAGGTAGGCGAGCCGGCCGAAGCGCCGCTTCGCCTCGCGGGGCGTGTCGCGGATCATGATCGACTCGAGGCCGATGCCGATGCCGAGGATGTAAGCCCTGCCGTCCACCTCGAGCCCGTCGATCTCCGCCAGCGCGTGGTCGCCCGCCAGCAGCGCGCACGCCTCCTCGAGATCGAGCGGCAGGCCCAGCTCGCGCGCCAGGACGTTGGCGGTGCCGGCGGGGATGATGCCCAATGGCACGTCGCCGCCGACGAGCGCCGCCGCAACTGCGGAGACTGTGCCATCGCCGCCGACGGCCACCACCAGCTTGGCGCCGGCCGCCACGGCGCTGCGCACCACCGCGCCGATGTCCTCGTCGGCCGCGCCGGTGGTCTCGTAGATCTCGTGCGTCTGCCCCGCCGCCCCGAGGTGGCGCGCCAGGCTCTCGCGGACTGCCTCGGGGTTGCTGGTGCCGCCAACCGGATTGAGCACGACGAACACCGGTCCGTTGTCCGCGGCGATGCTTTCGGCCATGTGCCTCCACCTCTGCTGGGTGTCCCTCGGGCTTGTGCTGCAGATTCCGTGCCACCCTCGGCGGAGGCGCGCGCGCTTCGGTTGACGTGCGGCGCGGGTTGGTGACAATAGCGGGTACGGGGTGCGGAGCTGCGGCACGTGGTGGCCGAGGCCTGCTAGTGGGTGGATTGCACCACGACCCTTTCTGAACAGGGCTGTTCGAACCGTACGTTGTGACAATGACATCTGTCTGGCGCTGCCGGCAGCGCCGGGCACGAGGGGCAAGGAGGGGCGCGATGGATCTCCAAGGACGGGCGGCGCTGGTGACGGGGGGCGCGCGGCGCCTCGGGCGGGCGATCGCGCTGGCGCTCGGGCGGAGCGGCGCCAACGTGATGATCCACTACCACAGCTCGGCGGAGCAGGCCGAGGAGGTGGCCGCCGAGCTGCGCGGGATGGGCGTGGAGGCGGACATCGTCGCCGGCGACCTGGCGGACGTCGCGGCGGCCGAGCGGGCGGTGGACGCCGCGCTCGCGCGCTGGGGGCGGCTGGACCTGCTGGTGAACAACGCCGGCATCTGGGGCAAGACGCCGCTCGGCAGCGTGACGCCCGAGCGCTGGGATGAGCTGCACCACATCAATCTGCGCGCCGCGTTCTTCGCGTCGCAGCGGGCGGCGCCGGCGCTGCGCGCGGCCCGCGGGGCGATCGTCAACATTGCGGATGTGGGCGCGATCCGCCCCTGGCGCAGCTACACGCCCTACCTCGTCAGCAAGGGCGGCGTCGTGACGCTCACCGAGGCGCTGGCGAAGGACCTCGCGCCGGAGGTGCGGGTCAACGCCGTGGCGCCCGGCCCGGTGCTGATGCCGGACGGCTGGACCGAGGAGCAGGGGGCGCAGGCCAAGCGGACGACGCTGCTGGAGCGCTGGGGCACGGCCGAGGACGTCGCGCAGGCCGTGGTGTACCTGGCGACGGCGCCCTACGTGACCGGCGTGGTCCTGCCGGTGGACGGCGGGCAGCGGCTGATCTAGGCGGGCGGCGTGGCGGGGAACGCGCGGGGCGCGCCTGGTCCCTCGGAGGCGGCTAGTCGCGGGGACGGACCTGCCCGCCGCGGCCCTTCTCCTGGGCGGGCGGGGCGCCGCTCGGCGCGGCCGCGGCGCGCTTCTCCTCGAGCGCCCGGCGCCGCTCCTCGGCCTCAGCGATCACATTGGTGGTGGCGCGGAAGCCCCAGACGGCGAAGAACGCCGCCGTCAGCAGGATCAGCAGCAGCGGGATCCAGATCGAGAGCGTCGCGATGATCCCCATCAGGAACGTCGTCAGCAGGGTGAAGAACGGCCTGCTGAGGGCCAGGATCAGGGCGTTGCGCCAGACCGTGCGCACGCGCCGGTCGGTCTGGATGATCGACAGCGGCCCGAGGTAGATCAGCAGCGAGAACCAGATCACCAGGATGTAGAGGAACAGGACCGTGAGGAACGCGCCGATCCCGTTGGCGAGCTGGCCGTAGAACCCGAGGTTGACGAGGATCAGCAGCAGGCCGATCATCCACAGGCCGTAGATCTGCCAGCTGAGCACGCGCGGCTCGCGGAAGCCCTCGAAGAACAGCCGCCACTCGAAGGTGCGCCCCTCGACGACCCGCTGGGCGATCAGCGTCAGGCCGGCGTTGGCCGGCGCGAACAGCAGCACCGAGAGAAGCGCCACCACGCCGGCGGCGAGCGGGCTGCCGGCCGCGAAGAGGAAGAACGCGAGGCCCAGCAGCGGCATGCTGATCAGCAGCCAGAGCAGGTTGGCGAACATCAGCCCGAACAGCTCGTCGAACAGATCTCGGCCAGCCTGCCAGAAGGTTCGAAAGGCGCCCATGACCATACCTTTTCACGAAGCGGTGCGCCGGTATTATAGCATGTCCCGGGCGCGCAGAATCGCGTCCAGACGCCGCTGCTCGGCCAGCGTCGCCCAGGGCGGCGGGGCCGGCTCGAGCCAGCGGGCGATCGCGCGGATCGGGGCGGTGCGCCGCGCCTGGATGGCCCGCCGCTGGCGCAGCAGCTCGGGGAGCTCGCGCAGCGCCGCGATCCGTCCGGCCACTATCGCCGGCTGGCGCGCCGCGGCCGCGTAGGCCACCGCCATCAGGTCGTAGGCGACGATCGCCGGAAGGCACCGCGGGAGCAGCGGCCCCGGGACGCAGCGGACGAGCGTGCGGAGACGGTTGCGGCCGAGCTGGCGCTGCTTGAACGGCGACCCGTGCCCGCCGGTCGCGGAGTAGACGTGCCGGGCGCGCGCGCTCGGGACGACGACGCTGCGCCACCCGCGCAGCAGGGCGCGCCACACCAGGTCGACGTCCTCCAGGTAGTTGAAGAAGCTAGGCTCCAGAAGCCCCACATCCTGCAGCAGGGCGCGGCGGAAGAGCGCGGCGCCGCCGCTCGGCCCGGCGATGGGTACGGGCTCGTGCGGCAGCTCCGCCACGCTGCGGCCCGCCCACAGGTCAAGCGCCAGGCCGTCGCGCCGCAGCCGGACCCCCGCCGAGGCCACCAGATCCGGGCGGTGGGCGAAGGTCAGCACAGCGGCGAAGGCGCCGACATCCTCCAGCGCCCCGGCTGCCCCCAGGAGCGCCGCGATGAAGCCCGGCTCGACGAAGGCGTCGTCGTTCAGCAGCAGCAGAAGCTCGCCGCGGGCCGCGCGCAGGCCGGCGTTCACGCCGCCGGCGAAGCCGTGGTTGCGCGCCAGGGGAAGCGGCCGTATCTGCGGGTAGGCCGCGAGCGCCCACTCCAGCGTCCCGTCGGTCGACGCGTTGTCCACCAGGATGATCTCGGCGCCGGGCGGGAGCTGCGGCACAAGTGCATCCAGGCAGCCCGGCAGGTGTCGCCGGCCGTTCCAGGTGACGATAACCACGGAGAGCGGCGGGTGGTGCATGGCGCCGATGATACCACAGCGTCAGGCGGCCGCCGCTGCAACAAATCGCGCGCCGGCAGCGTATCACCAGCAGACGACCTTCCAGGTTCGGTCGTATGAGGAACGAAGGAGCACGCAGCATGAATCTCGATAAACGACAGCCGGCAGCCGTCGGTATATTCTTGATTGCGCTCGGTCTGGTGTGGTGGCTCGACCTGTGGTGGCTGCTCTGGCCCGGCGCCCTGATCGTGGGCGGCGCCGTCGCCTACATCCAGCGCCGCGCGGCCGGCCGGGTGGTCGAGGCGGTGCAGGCTGGGCTGTGGGGCGTCGGCCTGGGGCTGCTGTTCCTGATCAGCTTCTTCTGGCCGGGGCTGCTGTTCCTGGCGGGCGTGAGCGTCCTGCTGCGCGGCCGCGAGGACCAGGTGGACGACCGCGTGCAGCAGCTGCTCGGCCGGATGAAGCAGCGGGGCGCGCTGCGGCCGGTGCGCTCGCAGCAGGTGCCGGTCACGACCTACCAGCCGCAGGCGGAGCAGCCTGAGGTCGCCAGGCCGCCCGCGGTGGGTGAGACGACCCGCCTGCCGTAGCATCTTCGCGCGGGAGGAGCGGCTGAAGAACCAGGGACGCCGTAGGGGGATGCAACCCCTACGGCGTCTCTGCGGTTGGGAAGAGCGCGTCGACCCAGCCGCGCCAGTTGGCGCGCGGCGTCGGCGATGGGATCGGGGCCGGGGTGGGCGCTGCGGCGGTGGGTGTGACCTCGGGGAAGGTCGGGAGGATGACCGTGTCCCCCTCGCGGGCGAAGCCGAGCTGCTCGCGGGCGATCCGCTCGGCATACGCCGGCGACTCGGCGTAGGCCACCTCGGCCTCGAGCGCGGCGTTCTCGGCCTCGATGCGCTCGATCTCGGCCTCGAGCGCCTCGCGGCGCCGCTCGAGCTGCGCGCTTGTGATCACCTGCCCGACGAAGCTGGCGAGCATCCACAGCGAGAGGACGACCATGCCGATCGCGACGATGCGCGCGCCCGAGCTGCCAAGCCGCCGAGGGTCAAGCCACGAGCGCGTGGCGGATGCCTGGTCGGGTTGTTGTGGCGGCTGGCGGCGCATAGGCATCCGAGGTGTGCGCCCACAGGAGAGTGCGGGACAGCTAGGCCGAAGGCGAGGCCCTCAGCCAGCAGCGCCTGTGAGCAGAATCGGGGTTACTCGGCGCGAACCGTGCGCGGCGCCTCGAGCAGCAGCGGCTCGTCGATGTTGGTCGACATCGCGCTCTGGCCGCGGAACAGCCCGCCCGGCTCGATGTGCAGCGCGGCGGTGACGATATCGCCCCAGACCTTGCCCGTGGGCGAGATCTCGAGCTGCTCGACCGCGGTGATCTCACCTTTGACCGCACCCGAGACGTGAACGTTCTGCGCCTTGATTGTGGCGATCACGCGGCCCGTCTCGCCGATGATCAGGTTGCCCAGGATCTCGATGTCGCCTTCGAGAGTGCCGTCGATGCGCACGTTGCCGTCGGTCTTGATCGTGCCGACGAATGTGGTGTTGGCGCCGATGACCGTTTCAGGCTTGGCGTTTACGATCGGTGCGGTAATCGCCTGAGTCTTCTTGTTATTGCCGAACATCGGCCCTCCTTCGCTGCCGCCACGGTCCGGGTGCGAACCGCTGCCCGTGCCGGTCGACCGGCGTCTCTGGAGAAATGTGACAAGGACTGCCACCAGTAGGACGACAGCTACGGCAATTATATAGGACGTTGGCGCTTCAGGCAAATTCATAAATCGTCATCCGGCGGCCAGCCGAGCGTGCGCAGGAACTCCCGATCCGCCTCGGTGAGCCGCGCGCTCTTCAGCAGATCCGGCCGGCGCTCGAGCGTGCGGCGCAGCCGCTGCTGCCGCCGCCACTTGGCGACCTCACCGTGGTGGCCGGAGACGAGCACAGGCGGCACGCTGCGCCCCTCCCAGACCGCCGGCCGGGTGTAGTGCGGATACTCCAGCAGCCCGTCGCTGTGCGACTCCTCGGCGATCGACTCGTGGTCGATGACGCCGGGCACCAAGCGCGCGACGGCGTCGATCACGACCATGGCGGCCAGCTCGCCCCCGGTGAGCACGTAGTCGCCGATCGAGAGCTCGCGGTCGATCAGCGCCTCGCGCACCCGCTCGTCCACGCCCTCGTAGTGGCCGCAGACCAGGATCAGCCGCGGTTCGCGCGCCAGCTCCTCGGCCACGCGCTGCGTGAAGAGCTCGCCGTCGGGGGTGAGCAGGATGACCGGTGGCGCTGAGGAAGGAGCGCTTCCGGCCGCCTCACCTGCGCCGTCGCCTTCCTGCCCGCCCGCTCCCCCGCTCTCGCTCGCCCGCATGCTCTCGGGCGTCTGGGCCAGCACCGCGCGGATCGCCGCCGCCAGCGGCTCGGGCTTCATGACCATGCCGGCACCTCCGCCGTACGGCGCGTCGTCCGCGGTGCGGTGGCGGTCGGTGGTGTAGTCGCGGATGTCGTGCAGGGCGTAGCTGATGTGGCCGGCCTGCACCGCGCGCTTGATGATGCTCTCGGTGAGCGGCCCGACGAACATGCCGGGGAACAGAGTCAGGACATCGAAGTGCATCGGCTACTTCACGTCAAACACTTTCGCGCACGCGCTATTGTAGCGCACTGTCGAAGAACGCCGCCACCCGCGCGACGTAGGCCGGCCGGTCGACGAAGTAGCCGCCGCAGTGCTCGGCGTCGGGGAACAGCCACAGCTCCTTCGGCTCGCGCGCGGCGGCGTACAGGGCGCGGGCGTGGCTGACGGGGATGACGCTGTCTGCCTCGCCGTGGACGATCAGCAGCGGGCGCGGGCTGATGGCCGCCACGGCGTCGATCGGGCGGACCGCGCCGAAGCGGTAGCCGTAGCGCCAGCCGGTCAGGCTATCCGCCAGGGCGGTGACGAGCCGCGCCGGCAGGCGGTAGCGGGCGACGCCGTCCGCCACCACCTCGCTGATCCCGGTGAACGGGCTGTCGGCGACGACGGCGCGCACGTCGGGCGAGCGGGCCGCGAGCAGGATGGCGATCGAGGCGCCCATCGAGTAGCCGATCAGCCCGATGCGCGCCGCGGGCATGCGCCCAAGCGCGTAGGCCAGGGCGGCCTCGGCATCGCGCTGCTCGTAGTAGGCGAGCGAGTGCTGCGCGACGTCGCTCTGGCCGCGCGAGCGCCAGTCGAAGAGCAGCACGTTGTAGCCGGCGCGCCACAGGCCGCTGCCGATGCCGAGCAGCGAGTCCTTGCGGCTGCGGTGGCCGGCCAGCCCGATCACCAGCCGCTCCGAGGCCGGCTGCGGCAGCCACCAGCCGGCCAGGCGCACCCCGTCGGCGGTGGAGAAGCTGACCTCCTCGTAGCCCTGCACTTGGGTCTCGTAGGGCGAGAAGGTGTAGCGGTCCAGCAGGCCATCGGGCGTGCGCTCGTTGAGCACCGCGGCGGCGTAGGCCGCGGCGCCGAGCAGCGCCCCGGCCGCCCCGATCGCCGCGCCGGCGCCGAGGACCGCTGCGGTGCGCGCCAGGCCGCCTCGGCCACGGGTTCGTCGACGCTGTGCCATGGCGACCATTGTAGCACGGGGGCTTCTTCGCGCGGCCAGCGTCGAAAGCGGGAGGGGTGGCAGGCCGCTGGCCGCCGACAGGAAGGGGAGCAGTAGGCCCAGTCACTGGCCGCATGGCTCAAGCCGGCAGGCTTCCTCGATGATCCGCGCGATCGGCTCGGCGCGGCCAGCGTCCCACGCAGCGGCGAACGAGGCAGCCTCGGCGCCGGCGCGGGCGGCGGCGACATCGCTGGCGTACCCAGCGCGCTCGATATCTGGCAGCGGGGAGCCGAGCCGGTCGCGCAGCGCCTCGGCGGCGCCGAAGAGCCGCGCGGCCGTCAGCGGGGCGTCGGCGCAGGCCGCGAGGCCCTCCAGGCAGAAGGCCACGCGCCGCAGGTCGCCGCACTCCCAGGCCAGGCGCAGCGCCTCGCAGTGGAGCCGGCGCGCCTCGGGGCGCTCTCCGCGCGCCCGCGCGACGACGCCGAGCTCGTGCCGCACGAGCGCCATGCCGCACGTGTCGCCCAGCGTGCGGAGCAGCTCGTGGCTGCGGGTGAGCTGCCGCGTCGCTTCCACGTACTCCGCCTGCTGGAACGCGACCATGCCGATCCCCTCGATCGCGTAGGCCAGCCCCATGCGGTCGTCCAGCTCCTGGAAGATCTCCGCCGCCTGCCGCGCCAGCTCCCCCGAGCGGCCGAAGTCCCCCTGCCAGTAGGCGATCGTGCTCAGGTTGAACAGCGTCCTGGCGGTACCGCGCGCGTCTTCGGTCTGCCGGTAGAGCTGGAGGCACTCCTCGCACAGCTGCGCCGCGCGGCCCCAGTCGCCGCGGTCCTTGGCGGCCAGCGCCAGGCTGCGTAGCGCCTCGACGGCGCCGCGCAGGTTGCCCTGGGCGCGGTAGAGCGCCAGGGACTCGCCCGCCAGCGCCTCGGCCTCGGCAAGGCGCGACTGGAGCAGCACGGCGCGGCCGAGGATCAGCAGCGCCTCGGCACCGGCCTCGCGGTCGCCGATCCGCCGGTACAGTGTCAGGGACTCGCCCGCCAGCGCCTCGGCCTGCCGGTGGTCCCCCTGGTGGTAGGCCAGGAACCCCGCCGTCGCCAGGGCCTGCGCGCGCAGCGAGTCGATCGCCTGGGCCGGCCCAGTCGCCAGCAGGCGCGTCATCCACGCCCGCCCCTCGTGCAGCGCCCCGCGTGCCAGCCAGAAGTGCCGCAGCGCGGCGGCGCAGGACACGCCGGCCGCCCCGTCGTGCTCGACGAACCACTCCAGCGCCGCGCGCAGGTTGTTCTCGTCGGGCTGCAGCTCGCCGATCAGCCGCTCCTGCGCGGCGCCGGTGGGCGCGCGCTCGAGCGACTGGGCGAGCGCCGCGTAGTGGGCCGCATGCCGGGCGCGCACGGCGGCGAGCTCGCCGGAGGCGCCGAGCTGCTCGAGCGCGTACTCGCGCAGCGTCTGCAGCATGCTGAAGCGCAGCCCGCCTCCCGGCTGAGGCTCGGTCTGCAGCAGGCTCTGCTTGATCAGCGACGCGAGCCCGTCCTCGACGGGCGCCGGGTCGTCGCCGCAGACGGCGAGGGCGGCCGGCGCGTCGAAGCTGCCGGCGAACACGCCAAGGCGCCGGAAGACCTGCCGCTCCCAGGGGGTGAGCAGGCCGTAGCTCCACGCGATCGCCGTCCCCAGCGCGCGGTGCCGCGGCGGGAGGTCGCCCGGCCCCTGGGTGAGCAGCTGCAGCGGGGAGCGCAGCTCGGCGAGGCGGGCCAGCAGTGCGGCCGGGGAGAGCAGCCGGCAGCGTGCCGCCACCAGCTCGATCGCCAGCGGCAGCCCGTCGAGCCGCGCGCAGATCGCCGCCACGGCCGGCGCGTTGTCCGCGGAGAGCGCGAAGTGCGGCGCCACGGCCTGGGTGCGCTCGACGAACAGCTGCACCGCCGGCGAGCTGGCCACCTGAGCGGCGTCGAGCGGGCCGCAGGGCGGCGGGAGCGCCAGCGGCGCGACCGGGAAGAGCTGCTCGCCGCGCACGTGCAGCGCCGCCCGGCTGGTGGCGAGCACGGTCAGGCGTGGGCAATGGGTGAGCAGCTGCGCGATCTCGGACGCGGCGGGGAGCACGTGCTCGAAGTTGTCGAGCACCAGCAGCAGCGCCCGCTCGCGCAGCGCATCGACGAGCTGGTCCGCGAGTGCGCGGCCGGCGTCTGCGCCTACGCCGGCGGCCTGGGCCACCGCCTCGAGCACCAGCTGCGCGTCGGCGAGCGCGGCGAGCGGGACGAACCGGGCGCCGTCCGGGAACTGCGGGCCAAGCTCGGCGGCGACGTGCAGGGCCAGCCGCGTCTTGCCTATGCCCGGCGGCCCGACCAGCGTCAGCAGGCGCACCTCCTCGTCCAGCAGGCGCCGCGCGATCGCGGCGGCGGCCTGCTCACGCCCGAGCAGGCGGGTGAGCGGCGCGGGCACCCCTTGTACGGCCGGGCCGGCTGGGTGGGGCGCCGAGGGGGCGGGTCGGCCGCGCGCGAAGGCGACGAACGTCGCGCGCTCGGCGCTCGGGATGTCCAGCATGCCGGCGAGCAGCTCGGCGATCTGGCGCGAGGGGATGCGATCGTTCGCTTCGATCTTGCGGATGGTGATCTCCGAGCAGCCGACGCGGCGCGCCAGCTCGGCCTGGGTGAGGTCCAGCATGCGGCGGCGCTCGCGCAGCCAGCCGCCGAACGTCGATCGCCCGAGTAGCAACCTCTTCCTCCTTGGCAGCGGCGATGGAGTGACTCGATCAAGGACGGCGCCAGACGGTTGTATCGGTGGCTGTATCGGTGAACGTGTCGCTGCCCCCCTTTTCGTGCAGCCGGGTCCTGTGGTGCAATAGGGGCGGCGAAGCTGACCGGCCAGGAGGCCGTGCGCGGCGGCCGGCGCGAGCCTTCCACTCTAGAAAACGCACGGACCTGGCGCCGCGGTACGGGCGCCGGGCTGTCTGTCGGTGTCCAGGATACAGCACAGGAGGAAGCCATGTCCATCCACGTCCGACTCCGCATCGTCCTGCTGGCCGTGCTCGCGACAGCCGTGCTCGTGGCCTGCGGCGGGAGCCAGCCCGCCACGCTCACCGACATCCCGGCCTACCCCGGCGCGGTCGAGTTGCAGCCAGGCGAGAGCACCATCGCCGATACGCTGGCGAACAACAACCAGACCGACGCCGCCATGCGTGAGCAGCTGGGCGTGGGCGGCAAGACCGAGCAGAAGGGCTACAGCCTGCCCGAGGACACCGGCTGGGACCAGGTGAAGAGCTTCTACGACGAGCAGCTCACGGCCGCCGGCTGGGGCACCAACAGCATGGTGAGCAGCATCATGGAGCAGGCCAACCAGGGCAACGACCTGTTCCGGACCGCCAACTGGCAGAAGGGCGGCCAGAACGTCACCGTGGTCATGCTGACCTCGCCGGTGGACCCGGCCGAGAAGCAGCTGCTCATCTCGCTATCTTCGCAGTAAGACAAGGTTCGAAACAGCTTCACAGTTTTGCGTGTTGGTGTGGCGCAGCTTCGCCGCGCCACACCAGCACACGGTCGATCCGCTTTCGGCGAGGGAAACATGCGCAGCCATCTGATCCGGCGTCTCCTGGCGCTGGCGGCGGTCGCCCTGCTGGCGCTGGGGGCGGTGCCCACCGCCCCGGCCTACGCCGCCGCGAACATCCTGGTCGACCCGACGGCCAACGACGCCAACGACAACAGCGACGGCAAGTGCTCGCTGTGGGAGGCGCTGCAGGCGATCGCGCAGGGCTCGACCTACAACAACTGCACGCTGCCGGGCGGCGCGAGCGAGCCGTTCACGATCACCTTCAAGAGCAGCGGCAAGCTCAGGGTGCTCAACGGCACCCTGCCGTTCGTCAGCAAGAACGTGGCGATCACCGGCCCGGTGATCATCGAGGGCAACGGCAGCGACACGACCCTGGTGGTGGCCGGCAGCGGCATCCTGAGCCTGGCCAACCTGACCATGACCAAGGGCAACCCGGCGATCATGAGCCAGACCTCCAGCGCGGTGATCAACATCGCCGGGTGCAGCTTCACCGACAACAAGAACGACGGCGACGGCGGGGCGATCAGCAGCACCGGCAAGCTGAACATCGCCGGCTCGGTGTTCACCGCCAACTCCTCGGACGGCACCGACGGCGGCGGGGCGATCTGGGCCAGCGGCTTCGAGACGCTGGCGGTGGCCGGGACGGTATTCACCGGCAACACGGCCAAGCGCAGCGGCGGCGCGATCTACGCCAAGGCGCCAGCGGTGCTCACCGACGTGATCTTCAACGGCAATATCGCCGCCGGCACCGACCCGAACAACAACGGCACCGACGGCGACCCGGCCGACGAGTACGACGGGCAGGGCGGCGGCGCGCTGTTCGTCCGCAACGACAGCGCCGACGGCCGCAAGCTGACGCTCACGCGGGCGACCTTCAACGGCAACATCGCCGGCCAGGGCCACGGCGGGGCGCTCTACAACAACATCGGCTCGACGGTCGAGATCCGCGACAGCTCGTTCAACGGCAACCTGGCCGGCAAGCCGCCGGCCACGGAGCGGCGCGGCGGCGCGATCGTGAACTTCGGCGGCACGCTGCGCATGTCCGGCAGCACGCTGCTGAACAACGCGGTGATCGGCGACGGCGGCGGGCTGGTCAACGACCGCGGCGGTCAGGCGACGCTGAGCAACGTCGGGTTCACCGCCAACGCCGCCACGAGCGAGGGCGGCGGCATCTACAACGCCAACACCCAGACCGGCAGCAACATCCGGCCCAAGCTGACGCTGCTGAACGTCACGCTCGACCTGAACGCGGCGCAGGGCCAGGGCGGCGGGATCTACGCCCAGGCGCCGAGCGGCTCGCACCCGGAGGTCGCCCTGCTGACGAACACGATCGTCTCGGGCAGCGACGGCGCGGGGGCGGGCGGGAACTGCGCCGGCGGCGGCGTGCAGTCGCAGGGGCACAACCTGGACAGCGGCACGAGCTGCGGCTTCGGCCAGCCGGGCGACCTTTCGGGCGCCGACCCGAAGCTGGAAGCGCCGTTCTTCAACGGCGGCCCGCTTTCCTCGCTGCTCAGCCAGCGGCTGCTGCCGGGCAGCCCGGCGGCCGACGCCGGGAACCTGGCGGTGTGCGCGGCGGCGCCGGTGAGCAGCGTCGACATCCGCGGCGAGGGGCGGCCCAAGGGCGCGACCTGCGACATCGGCGCGTTCGAGGCCGAGGCGCCCAAGGCCGGCTTCGGCTCGTCGCCGGTCAGGCCCGGGCCGATTGTATTCGGCAACGTGGTCTTCGGCGCGAGCCAGACCGCCGACATCAGCGTGTTCAACACCGGCGACAAGACGCTGGAGCTGAGCAGTCCGGCGATCAGCGGCCCCAACGCCGCCGACTTCGCGCTGCTCACGGGCTTCCCGCTGAGTGTGAACGACCCCACGCCGGTCACGCTGCGCTGCGCGCCGACCGGGTCGACGCCTGGTGTGCGCACGGCCGCGCTGAGCTTCAGCACCAACGACCCGGAGAACGCGACGGTGAGCTTCACGCTCAGCTGCAGCGCGACGGCGACGCCGGTCCCCGGCTTCGGCTCCGCGCCCGCCGCCCCGGGCCCGCTCGACTTCGGCAGCGTGATCGTCGGGCAGACCAGGGCTGCCAGCATCAGCTTCTCCGAGAGCGGCAGCGCCCCGCTCACCATCAACAGTGCGGTGCTGGGCGGCGCCAACCCCGGCGACTTCTCAGTCGGCGCGGGCTTTGACTTCACGATCGCCGACGGCGCCGCGCCGGTGAACGGGGCGGTGAGCTGCACCCCCACCGCGCCCGGCGTCCGCAGCGCCACGCTCACCGTCGCCACCAACGACCCGCTGAAGCCCAGCGTCACCTACAACCTGGTGTGCACTGGCAGGACGGCGCCGCCGCTGGCGCTCGACGGGCCGAGCGCGACCAGCTCGGGCGGCGGGCTGCCGGCGATGAGCGGGCCCTACGGCGTGGCGATCAGCTCGGACGGCAAGCACGTCTACGTCGCCGCCGTCGGCTCGGACAGCATCCACACCTACGTGCGCGACCCGCTCAGCGGGGAGCTTGGGGCGAACCCGGTGCAGACGATCAACGACCCGGCCGACCTCAACGGCGCGATCCGCGTGTTCGCCAGCCCGGACGGCCGCAACGTGTACGTGACCGCGCAGCTCGCCGGGCGGGTGCTGGCCTACAGCCGCGACGCCGACACCGGCTTTCTGACGCTGCTGGACAGCGTGGCGAACGGCGACGGCTACGGCTGCTTCCCGGCGCCCTGCGACGGGACGATCGCCGGCCTGGGCGGCGCCTACGGGGTGGCGCTCAGCCCGGACGGACAGTACCTCTACGTGAGCGGCTCGAGCTCCACCGCCGGCGGCGGCAGCTCGATCGTCGTGCTGCGGCGCGGCACAGACGGCGACCTGGTTGCCGGCGTGCCGCCGATCCTCATCGGCCCGCGCTTCGTCCAGCGCGTCACCCACGCGGACCTCGAGGGGGTGTACGACCTGGCGCTCAGCCCGGACGGCGTCTACCTGTACGCCGCCAGCTACAGCAACAACCCGGACACGGTCACGGTGCTGAAGCGCAACGCGGCCGACGGCACGCTGAGCTACGTAGACACGGTGGACGCCGGCGAGGTGAGCCAGCTGAACGGCGTGTTCCGCCTGGGGATGAGCCCAGACGGCGCGCACCTGTACACGGCGAGCTTCGACAGCGACGCGGTGGTGGCGTTCGCGCGCAACCAGGCCAGCGGCGCGCTCACCCACGTCGCCAGCTACGTCGACGGCGGGACCGACGCGCTCGGGCAGACGATCGACGGCCTCGACAGCGGCACGTCGGTGGCCTTCAGCCCGGACGGCGGCCTGCTGTACGCCAGCGGCTTCAGCGACGGCGCGGTGGCGGCCTTCGAGCGCGACCCGGCCAGCGGCGCGTTAACGTTCGTCCAGGCGATCAAGCGAACCCCGGCCTGGCCGACCGCCGGCGGTGCGCCGCTGCTGGGCGGCGCGCGCGACATCGCCGTGAGCCCCGACGGCCGGACGATCCACGCCAGCGGCAACCTCGACAACCGGGTGGTGACGCTGAAGCGGCCGAACCCCAAGCCGACGCTCGAGAGCCTCGGGCCGGCCTCGGCGACCGCGACCGACGGGGCGATCACGCTGACCGTGAACGGCGCCGACTTCGTGCCGGGGGCGGTGGTGCGCTGGAACGGCGCGCAGGACCTCGCGACGACCTTCGTCCACAGCGGCAGGCTGCAGGCGAGCGTCGGCGCGGGGCTGCTGGCGGCGGCCGGGCCGCGCAGCGTGACGGTGGTGAACCCCGCGCCGGGCGGCGGCGAGTCGAACGCGCTCCCCTTCACCGTGACCGCGCCGAGCGAGAACCCGGTGCCGTCGATCGACGAGCTGAACCCGGCCGGGGCGAGCGCGGGCGGGCCGGCGCTGACGCTGACCGTGAAGGGCGCCAACTTCACGCCCGACTCGCAGGTGCGCTGGAACGGCCAGGGCCGGCCCACCACCTTTGTCAGCGCCACGACGCTGCAGATCCAGGTGAGCGTGGCGGACGTGGCCCAGCCGGGCGACGCGGTCGTGACGGTCGCCAACCCGGCGCCCGGCGGTGGAACCTCGAACGCCGCGGCCTTCGATGTGGCCGCGCCGGGGCTCAACCCCGTGCCGGCGATCAGCCGGCTGAGCCCGGCGTTCGTCACCGCCGGGGCGAACGGCGAGCTGCTGCTGCTGGTGTTCGGCAGCAACTTCGTGCCGGGCGCCTGGGCGGAGTGGAACGGCGAGCCGCGCCCGACGACCTTCGTCAGCGCCGGCGAGCTGCGGGTGGCGGTGGACGGCGCCGACCTGGTCGCGCCCGGCGAGGCGAGCGTGCAGGTGTTCAACCCCGGGCCGGGCGGCGGCGGGTCGAACGTGGTCGGCTTCCGGATCGGCGCCCCAGGCGAGAACCCCCGCCCGACCCTCACGCGGGTCACGGGATTTGCGGCCAACGCGGACGGGTCGATCACCCTGACGCTGGCCGGCAGCGGGTTCGTGGGCGGGGCGCAGGGGCGCTGGAACGGCCAGGACCGCCCGACGACGGTGGTTGGCGGCGGCGAGCTGCGGATCACCATCTCCGCCAACGACTTCGGCGGCGGTACAGCGGTGATCACCGTCGCCAACCCTGGGCCGGGCGGCGGCGTGTCCGAGGAGCTGCTGTACGGCATCACGCGCATCCGGCTGCCGATCACCATTCGGTAAAAAGCGGCGTGGTGGTGCAACGGCTTCGCCGTCGCACCACCACGCCATTTCCATTGTGAGAGATGGGTGTGGTTGTGAGCTGGCGGCGAAGCCGCAGCCCACAACCACACCCCCTTGATTTATGGAGCGGGCGTCGGCATGGGCGCGGGGTAGGGGATATCCCGCGTTGGATAGGGTGTCGTAAACCGTGTCGGCACGACGAGCGGATAGGGAGTTGCTGTTGGAAACGTAACCGGTGTTGTCTGCTGTTCTACCACAATGACTGTGACGGGTGGCTCGGGATTGGGAGCTGTGGTTGGGTAGGTCAGGAGGGTCGGCGGAGGGGGAACAACTGTGCCGGGTCCCGGCAGCGTGATCACCGGCAAGGCCGAGGCGTCTAGCTCGTTGGTGGGGGGATGGTGCGTGCTTATGAGCCGCTCCCCGGTGACGGCATCGATCACCATACTCATCTGATGATAGATACGCGGCGGTTCTCGCGCGCTGCCGACCGCTGAAGGTGGTATCAATCCGATCACCTGACCTCGCAACACGAACACCCACACCTGGCTTGCGGGATTGATCTGGGCGCCGTACGAAAAATCTCCAGACCCGACGAATTGTGTCGGCTGGTCCACAGCCATGAGTTGGCCGCGAATCTCCGTCGGGCTGCCCTCCAAATACCCGATCTGGCTCCCGGCCTGGGCGTAGGATAACGCCAGCAGAAGCGCCGCGTCCTGGCTCATGACGCCAGCTCCCGGCGGTGTTGCTGTTGGATGCATCGTGCCAGCAGCGCTGCTGCTCCACCACGCTGCCATGAATCCAACCACCGCGATAGCGGCGATGCACAGAGCGATGCGGACTTTCATCACTATATCGTTCCACAAATGTGATCCGGAAAGGGTGTGTTTGTGTGGCGGCTAAGCC
>CALJIC010000237.1 GCA_937974195.1 uncultured Roseiflexaceae bacterium
TCCTGATCACCCACGGCCCGCCGGCGGGCGTGATGGACTGGACGAACGGCGGGATCAGCCTCGGCTGCGCCGACCTGCGCGCCGCAGTCGAGGAGCTGGCCCCGGCGCTGCACCTCTTCGGCCACGTCCACGAGCGCGCCGGCGTGGCGACGGGCGGCACAACCACCTTCGTGAACGCGGCCATCCTCGACGAAAGGTATGAGCTGGCGCGTGCGCCCGTCGTGCTAGACGTGACGCTCGGCGAGCGGCGGGGCTGGCGGCACGTCGCGGTGGAGGTTGCCCCGCCCTTGCCGACGCAGAGCGCCTTCGACTGGTAGCTTGCCGCCGGTGGGAGTGGAAGCAAGCTATCGACGGGCGCCACTCGCAGTGATTGATAGCTGACAACAGCGAGGGCCGGGACATGCGGCGTGTCCCGGCCCTCGCTATGTGACTAGATGTGCGAATGAGCTATAAGACGAGGTCGACTCGATTTGACAATATCGATCGGCCACGCCGCAAACAACCTGCTACACCACCGTATTATCTCCATTCTTGTCTTGAGGCGCACCCGCAGCCAACTGAGCATCAAGCTGATTTAGCCAGAGCAGGCCATCAACAAGCAGATTATCAATCGATATCTATAGCCTCGTTCGTGCCAGCTACAGCTATCCGAACGAACTCTGTGTATTGTTCGCCCGTCAGCTGAATGTTTCACCATTGGCATGTCTTAAGAGAGCCAGGGCAGCTCGCGTTTTGACGGCGCCGGCGCGAATCTCGGAGATCGCAACACGACAGGCCTCGTCCAATAGAAGGGAGAACACAGATTCTTTGAGTTACTGATCTGAGTGTTCGGGAATCATATCTCCTCCCGCCAACCGCACGGCGAGACAGCGGTGGTTGTATCGGGCATCCGTCAGGCGCCTGGCGCGGCGTCGAGCTCCGCGAGCCAGGCGGCGAGGCGCGCGTCGATAGCGTCCCGCACCTGGCGGAACGCAGCCAGGCGCTCGGCGTCACCCGTGGCGGCGGCCGGGTCGGGGAAGCTCCAGTGGATCCTGGTGGCACGACCCGGGAAGGCCGGGCAGGCCTCGGCGGCGCTGTCGCACACGGTGATGACGTAGTCGAACGGCTGGCCCAGGAACTCGCTCAGGTGCTTCGAGCGATGTGGCCGGATGTCGTGCCCGCGCTCCTCCATCACGGCGATGGCCAGCGGGTTGACGGCGGACGGCCTGGTGCCGGCGCTGAACACCTCGAAGCGGTCGCCGGCGCGCGCGCGGAGGAGGCCCTCCGCCATCTGCGAGCGGGCGGAGTTGGCCGTACATAGGATCAGAACACGCTGCTTCATGCGGGCTCTCTCCCCTTCGGTTGTGCCTGCGCGCGGCTCTCCTGTCGCCGGCAGCGCCCACCCGCAGGCTGCGGTCGAGGCGCCGGCGCTTTATGGGCGCGACTCCCCCACCAGCTCCCGCACCCCGTCCCACTCCCGCCAGATGTCGGTCATCGCGTCCCACTTCTGCTCGGCGTGGCGGACGTGGTGCAGCCGGAAGTAGACCGCGTAGCGCACGTGCGGGGACACGTTGGCGCACACGCCGTGCGCGAGCTGGTAGTGGCACAGCACCACATCCCCGGCCCGCCCGGTGAGCTGCACCGGCTCGGGGAGCTCCACCTCCGGCATGCCCTGCAGGAGCGACTGCGGCCCGCGGCTGCGGAAGTAGCTCTCGTAGATGCGGTGCGTCCCCGGCCAGACCGCCAGGTTGCCGGCGAACGGCCCGTCGAGGTCGCTCAGCATCACGCCGAGCAGCATGGTGAAGCTGTAGATCTCCCCCGCCGGGACGCCGTTGGTCGGCGTGTGCATCCCGTCCAGGTGCGGCTGCGGCGCGGGCGGCGGGTCGATGAGCGACGGGAAGCGCAGCGCGATCTGGCCGGACGTGACCGGCGCGATCTGCCCCGCGCCGATCAGAGACTCGGCCAGCCGCAGCGCGGGCGTCGCGTTCAGCAGGTCGGTGATCACCGGCTGCTGCCGCAGCTCGGGGCAGTAGGACTGGGCGCGCAGGCGCGGCATCTCGTCCGGGTGCATCCCCTCGCCGATCGAGTGGTTGATCGCCCGCAGCGCGGCGTCGACCATCACTCGCGGCACGACGCCGGGGACCTGGACGTAGCCGTGGGTCACGAAGTGCTGCTTCTGGGCGTGCGACAGCTGCATCGGCTCCTCCTTCCGCGACAGCACACGATCTGCCCGTTTGGGCCTTCATCATACCAGGTTGTGGTGAAGCGCGGGCTGACGTGGATATCGATCTGGCGAAGGGCGGAGGCGCCGGAGTTCACCCACCGGTGCGGGATATACGGACGCCGATCAAGGTCTGCCTGAGCGGCGCCCAGGGGCCGGAGACGCACGCGGCGCTCGCGGCGCAGCGGGCCTATTCGATCACATCGGACCACCCGCCCCACGGGCGCCGCCAGCCCTGCGTCTTGTGGCGGTAGAATAGGTGCAGCGTGAGGCCCCCGAGGAGCACGGCGCCGGCCAGGTATCGAAACCACCAGCGCCCACGGTAGCGAGCCGTGGTGACGACGATGACGCTCCACTTGAGCAGCCGGAACCACCAGGGCTGCGCGCGCGGCGAGAACATGACGCGCAGCTCTCGTTCGATCGTCTGCATACACTTCTCCAAAAACAGTTTTTAGCTCTACCTAAAATAGCCCAATGTTCGGCATTCGGGTATCGGTCTGAGGGCTGAACGCAGCCGGCGCAGGCTCCCCGCCATTCTGATGGAGCGTCGCGAGCGCGCCGCTCCCGCAGCGTTTCGCGGGCAAGCTGGATAGGACGGCACGTAGCTATGGACCCACAAGCTCGCGCGTTCACGGCGGACGCGATCGACGAGGCGCTGGTGCGCCGCCTGCTCGCGGCCCAGTTCCCGCACTGGGCCGATCTGCCGCTCACGCCCGCCGAGCCGCAGGGGTGGGACAACCGCACCTTCCGCCTCGGCGCGGACATGAGCGTGCGCCTGCCGAGCGCGGCGAGCTACGTGCGGCAGGTCGAGAAGGAGCACCGCTGGCTGCCGCTCCTGGCGCCGCAGCTGCCGCTCCCCATCCCGGCCCCGCTCGCGCGGGGGGCGCCCGGCGAGGGCTACCCCTTTTATCGCCGCGCTCGGCTACGATGTGTTCAACCCCGCTGAAGTCACGCCGGAGC
>CALJIC010000238.1 GCA_937974195.1 uncultured Roseiflexaceae bacterium
TCTGCTTCTGCGGATGGGCCGCTCTCGCTGGCAGGGAAGTGCGAGGGGCGGCAGGTCGTTCGCGGACGCTGTCTCTGCTTCTGCGGATGGTCGCCCGCGCTGGCAATGGGGGCTCGAAGGGCTGCAGGCCGTTCGGGACGCATTCTCCACAGATGCGGATGGGCCCGCCCGCGCTGGCAGGGAGGTGTGGAGGGCCGCAGGCCCTCCGCGGATGCTTTTGCTCCGCCGCTCTGCGGCGACGCAGTCGCCGCAGAGCGGCGGAATGTGTGAGAGAGTGAGGAGGCTTCGCCTCCCGAGCGAGTGGGACGAAGCCGCCGCACACGTGCTGTCTGTGAAGAGAGGAAAGACCATATGAGTGCGATCAAGCGTCCTCGCCCGGTTATGCTCGCGATCCTCGATGGCTGGGGCGAGCGCGCCGAGACCGAAGGCAACGGCGTGCGGCTGGCGCGGACGCCGAACATGGACCGCTGGCGCGCCGAGCGCCCCTTCACCCTGGTGCGCGCCGCCGAGCAGGCGGTCGGCCTGCCAGCCCACCAGATGGGCAACTCCGAGGTCGGCCACCTCAACCTCGGCGCCGGCTTCGTCGTCTTCCAGGACATCACGCTGATCGACAACAGCATCGAGGACGGCAGCTTCTTCGAGAACGAGGCGCTGATCAAGGCCGTCGAGCACGTAAAGGAGCGCGGGTCGCGGCTGCACATCATCGGGCTGCTCGGCACCGGCGGGGTGCACAGCCACATGCGCCACGAGCTGGCGCTGCTCGAGCTGGCCCGCCGCGCCGGGCTGGAGCAGGTCTACGTCCACGCCTTCACCGACGGGCGCGACACCATGCCCAGGAGCGGCCTCGGCTACCTGCGGGACCTCGAGGCCAGCATGGCGAAGCTGGGCGTCGGCAGCGTCGCCACGGTGATCGGCCGCTACTACGCGATGGACCGCGACAAGCGCTGGGAGCGCACCAAGGCCGCCTACGACGCGATGGTCTACGGGCAGGGCCTCCAGGCCCCGAGCGCCGAGGCCGCCATCCAGCAGTCCTACGCCGAGGATGTGACCGACGAGTTCATCCGCCCGACGGTGGTCGTCCGCAACGGCGCGCCGGTCGCGACGATCGGCGCGGGCGACTCGATCATCTGCTTCAACTTCCGCGCCGACCGGGTGCGCCAGATCACGCGCGCCTTCGTGCTGCAGGACTTCGACGGCTTCGCCCGCGAGGCGCTGCGCGACCTGCTGTACGTGACGTTCACCGAGTACGAGAAGGGGCTGCCGGTCACGGTGGCGTTCGAGAACGACGACGTGCAGGTGCCGCTCGCTAAGGTGATCAGCGACGCCGGGCTGCGGCAGCTGCACGTGGCCGAGACCGAGAAGTACGCCCACGTGACCTTCTTCTTCAACGGCGGGCGCGAGCAGGAGTTCCCCGGCGAGGACCGCCTGCTGGTGCCGTCGCCGAAGGACGTGCCGACCTACGACCTCAAGCCGGAGATGAGCGCCTACGGCATCCGCGACGGCATCCTCAAGGCGCTCGATGAGGACACCTACGACTTCATCATCGTCAACTTCGCCAACGCCGACATGGTCGGCCACACCGGTGTGATCCCGGCGGTGGTGCGGGCCTGCGAGGCGGTGGACGAGTGCCTGGGCGCGATCGTGCCGAAGGTGCTGGAGAAGGGCGGGGTGGTGCTGATCACCGCAGACCACGGCAACGCCGAGCTGCTGATCGACCCGGAGACCGGCGGGCCGCACACGGCGCACACCACCAACCCGGTACCGTGCCTGCTGATCGCCGCGCCGGGGCTGGGCCTGGAGAAGGGTGAGGTCCAGCTGCGCGAGGGCGGGCGGCTGGCGGATATCGCCCCGACGCTGCTGGAGATCATGGGCATCCCGCCGGCCCCGCAGATGACCGGGAAGAGCCTGATCGTCAGGCAGCGGAACTGACGCGGTGGCTATGCCCCCACACCCTTGGAGGGGCCTGGAGAGGCTCCGCCTCCCCAGAAGCTCCCTTCAGGCAACAAGAGGCGGCGCGTACTGCAACACGCGCCGCCTCTGTCTGTTCTGTCTATGAGACGTGCCCTACTGGTTGGCTGCCCCCGCCACTGCCGCGATCAGCACGCCGACGATCAGGCCCAGGACGCACGCCACCACGAGGCCGATCACCGCGACGATGATCATCGTGATCAGTGCCTTGTCCCTCGGCACGTTCATGCCGGCCTGGATGCCCAGGTAGGTCAGGTACAGGTTGTAGACGAACAGCGCCAGGCTGACAATCCAGGTCAGGCACCCCAGCACCGGCACCGCCGACACGATCAGCCCAATCAGCCCGTTGACCACCGCCAGCGGCGTGTAGAACAGCGAGATGTCGTAGGCCAGCTCGCCGAACTGCCCGGTCCCGCCGAACGCCCGGCCGATGAGGAACACGATCCCCAGGTAGATCAGGAAGCCGGCCAAGCCGACCGTCAGAGCGCTGATGATAGCGCCGGGGATGCTTGGGGTCATGGCCGCCGGGTTGGCCAGCATGTCGCCGAACGGCGTGCCCTCCAGCTGCTCGAGCGTCGCCGCGTCCGGCGGTGTCGGCGGCGCCACCGACGCCCCAATTGCGCCTAGCACCGCACTGATCACCGCGCCGATCGCCGCGTAGATCAGTGCCCAGCCCAGATTGTTGCGCTCGTGCTCCTCGAAGGTTGCCACCGCCGGCCGCGTCAGCACCGCGATGCTGCTGTTGAGCATCTGCTGGAACATGGGGCCCTCCTCGCGCTCAGCATTTGCGGAACCCAACGTGGCGTTCCGCCCTCCTGATGATACCACACTCCTCCACCCGTTCAACAAGCGCTAGGTGTGTGTCAAGCAGGGCTATCTGCCACTCGTCCCGCCCCCGCTCGTCGGCGGCCCGCCAGCACTCAGCGGAACGTGCTGCGCAGCAGCGCCTCGGCGCCCGCACCGCGCCCGAATGCCAGCAGCAGCGGCCGGCCGCCGGGGTCGCGCGGGACGGGCGTGAGCGCTCGCGCGCCGGGGCCCAACGCCTCGAGCGCAGCCGCCTGTGTCTCGGCCGGCGCCCCGGCCGGGAGCAGCAGCAGCGCCTGCTCCCCCGGCTCCGCCGAGAACCCGGTCGTGATATCGAAGTAGCCGACGCGCGCCCCGCTGGTGAGGAAGCGGATCACGTCGCTCCTGCGCACGCTCGCCGGCAGGAACACGTCCACGTCGCGCAGCGCCGGGTCTGCCGCCGCCTCCCGGACGACCCGGCCCATCGCTGTCTCGGGGACGTCGAACGCCGCCAGAACCTGCGGGTCGCGCGGCATCCGCCCGAAGTAGAGCCACGCGTTGAGCGCGAGGCTTGCGGCGAGCAGGAGGGCGCTGGCCGCCGCAGCCAGCGTGGCGCTGCGACGAGCGCCCTGCGCGCTGTGCAGGAGTCTGTCCAGCCCCCACGCTGCCAGGGCACACGCCGGGGCCAGTGACGGGAGCGCCCGCATCGCGTGCGGCGCCCCGGTGCTCAGCAGGCCCGGCAGCAGGCCGAGCGCCAGCCACGCCAGCAGGATTCTCCCCGGCCGCTGCCTCCAGGCCAGCGCCGCGAGCAGCAGCCCGGCCGCGAACAGCGCGCCGCTGAGCGGGTCGAGCATCGGCGCGCCCGGCGCGTGGTGCCGCCCGTTGCGTTCCCCGGCCACGTGCCACATCAGCAGGTAGCGCTCGCCGTTGCGCAGCAGCAGCAGCAGCGGCGCGTGAACGCCAGCGTCCTGCTCGTTGTAGAACGCCACCGCCCCCGTGCGCCGGTTGTAGCCTTGGAAGTCCTCGGCGACGAAGCGCAGCAGCGGCGCCAGCACCAGCGCGCCGGCAACCACCGCCGCAGCGAGCCCCGGGAGCGCCCGCCGCCACCCGAAGCGGTCCCGCCCGAGCCACAGCGCCGCCAGCGCCGCCAGCACCAGCGGCGCGAGCCGCCCGGTGTGGTAGGTGTAGGCGGCGAGTCCGCCGAGCGCGCCCGCCAGCGCCAGGGCCGCTAGTGGCCGGCGACCAGCCGCTGCTGGCCGCGCATCCCCCGCGGGCCGGTCGCCGAGGGCGCGCCACACGAGGCCGAGCGCCGCGAGCGTCAGCAGCTGGTCCAGCGTCGCTGGGAACGCCCAGCGGCTCATGCTGAGGCTCCACGAGGCCCAGGACAGCAGCCCCGCAGCGGCCACCGCCGCCCGTGGGCCGACGAGCGGGCGCGCCGCCCACCATAGCGCCAGCGGCGTCAGCCCGCCGGCCAGGGCGCTCACCAGCCGCACGCTCATCACGCCCGGCCCCAGCAGCCCGACCACCGGCGCGATGAGGTAGAACAGCAGCGCCGGCAGGTCCGCCCCCTGCACCACGTACACCGGTCGGTAGGTCGGGTCCTGCCAGATCTGCAGCGCGATCAGGCCGTGGCGCGCCTCGTCGCGCCAGAGCCCCGCCGGGATCTGGTCGAGCGCCACCAGCCGCAGGCCGATCGCCAGGGCGGTGAGCCCTGCGACCGCGGCCACTTCGAGCCAGGGGCGGGCCAGGGCGCCGCCAGGAGCCTCGGCGACGTGCCGGACGCCGGCGCCGAAGAGACGGCGGCGCGGCCAGGCCGCCAGCAGCGCGAGCGGCAGGAAGGGCCACCACGGCCAGCCGAAGGTCGGCAGCCAGTAGCCCGCGGCCGCCGGGCGCGCGGCCGCCCATCCCACCGCCAGAACGAGCGCAAGGCCGGCCAGCGCCTCGGGGCGTGCGGCGAGGCTCCGGGCGCGGCCTGCTCCGCTCGCCTCCGGCCGGCGGTCGAAGAGGCGCCGTGTGAGCAGCCAGCCGAGCAGCGGCAGCGACGCCAGGAAGACCGTGCGCTCGAAGGGCGGGAATAGGCTCGATGTCTCCGCAGGCCGCGCCTCGGCGCCGGACAGCGCCACAAGCAGGTCGCGCTCGTCGCCGGCCGGGCGGAACGCGGAGCCGTAGAGAAAGAGCGGCGTATCGGCGGTGCGGCGGGTGGGGGCGAGCAGCGTGTAGCGCCGCCAGAAGGTCGGCGCTTCGAACGAGGCCGGGGCGGAGCCCTCGGCGTGCACCGTCACCGCGGCGCTGGCGCTGCCCGGCCGGGCGGCGTTGAGGCGCAGGCTGACGATCGCCGGGCGGCCGTCGAAGCCGTAGAGAAACAGCGCCGCGCCCGGCCGCGCCCAGCGGAACGCGCCGAGCTCGTTCTGCTCGCGCTCGTAGAAGCCGACGAGCGCCCGCCCGTCGCCCGGCCCGACCGCCACGCGCTGCACCCGGTCGGCGAGCGCGCCGCCGGCCAGCAGGGCGCCCAGGGCGGCCAGCAGGAGCAGCGCCGCGGGCGCGAGGGGGAGCAGCAGGCCGCGCGCGCGGCTGGGGAGCAGCTTTGGGCGCGTGTGGAGAGCCGGGCCTTCGGAGTAGCGCACAGTAACACCCGTAACACTCACGGCTGAGGTAGCGGCCTCGCCTCTGCGTCCCCTGGAGCTTGAAGGACATCGCATCAGGCCAGAAGGCTCTGACGCCGGTTGCGCCGCGGAACCTTCATGCTATAATACCCGGAGATTCCTGAGCCTGAAACATGGCATGTCCAAGACTGGAGTTGCATCGGTGAAGGTAACGACCGAAAAGTTGCCGAAGTCTATTCTGGCACTCGATATTGAGCTGGACCGCGAACAGGTTGAGAAGGGTCTCGATCGCGCCGCGCGCCGGCTCTCGCAGAAGTACAACATCCCCGGCTTCCGCAGGGGGAAGGCGCCGCGGTTTATCGTCGAGAACTACTTCGGCCGGTCCGCGCTGCTCGAGGAGGCCTCCGAAGATCTGGTCAACAGGGCCTTCCGCGCCGCGCTCGAGCAGGAGGGGATCGATCCGGTTGGGCAGGCGAGCCTCGAGGACATGAGCCTCGATTCCGAGCCGTTCCGCTTCCGGGTGCACGTGCCGATCCAGCCCACCGTCAAGCTCCCCGACTACCGCTCGATCCGCGTGCCGCTCGAGGTGCCGGAGATCACCGAGGAGATGCTCCAGGACGCGATGGATGCGCGCCGGGAGCGCCACGTCGTGCTGAAGGACCTCGAGGAGGAGCGGCCGGTGCAGGAGGGCGACCAGCTGGAGGTCGAGCTCGACGCGTCGGTCGACGGGCAGCCGCTCGACGACCGCGAGCCGGGCACGCCGCCGCCGCCCTCGACGCTCGTGATGGAGAAGCGGCGCCTCGCCCCCGGCCTGTTCGACGGCCTGATCGGCGCGCACGTCGGCCAGCGGATCGCCGTGATCTCGCACATCCCCGAGGACCACAGCAACAAGCGCGTGGCCGGCAAGGATGTGCAGTTCATCGTGAAGATCAACAAGATCCAGGAGCGCCTGCTCCCGGACTGGGAGGAGCTGACGACCCTCGAGGAGTTCGAGGGGACGCTCGATGAGCTGCGCGAGAAGACCCGCGCCGAGCTGGCCGAGCAGGCGCGCGAGAACGCCGAGCGCGCGGTGATCGACACCTACATCGAGCGCCTGGTCGAGCAGACCGAGTTCGACATCCCGGACGTGCTGATCGAGCGCGAGGCCGACCGGCTGCTGCACAACCAGGAGTACTACCAGTACGAGCGCTACGGGGTTAAGGCCGAGCAGGTCTACCAGATGCAGAACCGTAAGCGCGAGGATATCCTGAAGTCGATGCTGCCGCAGGGCGAGGAGCGCCTGAAGATCAACCTGGCCCTGCGCGAGGTGGTCCGCGCCGAGGGCCTCGAGATCGAGGACGATGAGATCGAGGCCGAGGTGGCCCGCCTCGTGGACCAGTACGAGGAGGAGCAGCGGGAGCAGGCGCGCGCGCTGCTGAGCACCGAGCTGCGCGCGACTGTGGCGAGCAGCGTGCTCGACAAGAAGCTGCGCGACCGCATCATGGCGATCGCGACGGGCCAGGTGGACGGGGCTTCCGGCGATGAGGCTGCTCCGGCGCCGGCCGAGGAGCAGGCGCCGGCCGAGGCCCCGTCGGCGGAGACTCCCGCCGAGGAGCAGGCAGCGGCCGAGGCCCCTTCGGCTGAGACCCCCGCCGCTGCGGAGAGCAGCGCTGACGCGGGTGACCTGACGCCGGAGGGCGATCAGGTGGCGGAGGCGGACGTCGCTGTGACGCGCGCCAGCGAGGGCAGTGGCGAGGAAGCGCCCCGCGCGTAACTGCCACGGTCACTAGGAATGGAGTGATGACGATGAACTGGAGTTCCCCACCATCGATTGAGTGGCTGTCCCGTCGGCCGGAGGCGCTCATTCCGATGGTCGTCGAGAGCACGAACCGCGGCGAGCGCGCCTTCGATATCTACTCGCGTCTGCTCAAGGAGCGCATCATCCTGCTCGGCACGCCGATCGAGGATCAGATCGCGAACCTGATCGTCGCCCAGCTGCTGTTCCTCGAGCACGAGGACCCCGAGCGCGATATCTGGCTGTACATCAACAGCCCCGGCGGCTCGATCACCGCCGGCCTGGCGATCTACGACACCATGCAGGTCATCCGCCCGCAGGTCGCCACGGTCTGCGTCGGCATGGCCGGCAGCATGGCTACCCCGATCCTCGCCGGCGGCGCGAAGGGCAAGCGCTACAGCCTGCCGCACTCCACCATTCACATGCACCCGGCCGGCGGCGGCGCCCGGGGCTATGCCCCCGACGTCGAGATCATGGCCAAGGAGCTCCTGCGCGAGCAGCAGCTGATCCGCGAGCTGCTGGCGAAGGACACCGGCCAGCCGATCGAGCGCATCGCGCGCGACTTCGACCGCGACCTGTTCATGAACCCTGAGCAGGCCAAGGAGTACGGCATCATCGACGAGATCCTCAGCCGCGAGGATATGAACAACATGTCCGAGCGCCGCTGAGCCGAGTGGTCGGTGCTGCGTAGCGTGGAGCCAGCGCCACCGCAGATCGTTCGGATGTGTGGCCGGCGCTGGCGCGAGCTACGCGGCTGTGGCGGAACGAGGGAGATTGGGGGAGGCGACGCCTCCCCACCCCCCAGGGGCGGTGGCGGGCGAGGCCACCGCGTACGCCGTGACGCTGACTGCCGACTGCTGGCCACTGGCTACCGACTACTGACTGTTTGGAGCATCTATGTCACGCACACGGGGCAGCAATGCCGGCCGAGGCTCGTATCTGTGTTCGTTCTGCGGCCGCGGCCAGGACGAGGTCCAGCGCCTGATCGCCGGCCCCGGCACCGTCTTCATCTGTGACGAGTGCGTCGCCCTGTGTAGCGCGATCATCGCCGAGGAGGCCGGCTCGCGGCCCGGCACTGTCCGGCGCGCCCCTTCCACCGGCCCCGCCCGCCTGCCGGTCCCGCGCCGGCTGCGCGAGTGGCTCGACCAATACGTCATCGGGCAGGAGCGCGCCAAGGTCGTGCTCTCGGTGGCGGTCTACAACCACTACAAGCGGCTGCGCGCCGGCCAGTCGGTGGACGATGTCGAGCTCGGCAAGAGCAACATCCTGCTGATCGGCCCCACCGGCAGCGGCAAGACCCTCCTGGCGCAGACCCTCGCGCGCGTGCTGGATGTCCCGTTCGCCATCGCCGACGCCACCGCGCTCACCGAGGCCGGCTACGTCGGCGAGGACGTCGAGAACATCCTGCTGCGCCTGATCCAGGCCGCCGACGGCGATATCGAGCGCGCCCAGACCGGCATCATCTACATCGATGAGATCGACAAGATCGCCCGCAAGAGCGATAACCCGTCGATCACCCGCGATGTGTCCGGCGAGGGGGTGCAGCAGGCGCTGCTCAAGATCCTCGAGGGCTGCATCGCCCACGTCCCGCCGATGCCGGGCCGCAAGCACCCGCAGCAGGAGTTCATCCCGTTCGACACCACCCACGTCCTGTTCATCTGCGGCGGCGCCTTCGAGGGGCTGGACCAGCTGATCGCCCAGCGCGTCGGCGCCCGGCGGACGATCGGGTTCGGCCAGCGCGAGGAGGCGAAGGAGGAGCCGAATCTGCTCAGCCAGTGCACCCCGGACGACCTGCTCAAGTACGGCTTCATCCCCGAGTTCATCGGCCGCCTGCCGGTGATCGCCGCCCTCGAGCCGCTCGACAAGACGTCCATGGTGCGCATCCTCACCGAGCCGCGCAACGCGATCATCAAGCAGTACCAGAAGATGCTCGCGCTGGATCACGTCGAGCTCGAGGTCACGCCGGACGCGCTCGACGCGATCGCCGAGCGTGCCCTGCGAGCCCGCACCGGCGCCCGCGCGCTGCGCACGATCGTCGAGGAGATACTGCTCGACGTGATGTACGAGATCCCCTCGCAGGAGCACATCGGCCGCTGCATCATCAACGCCGAGGTCGTCGAGCGCCGCGGCCACCCGATCCTGGTGCCGCGCACCGGCGAGCGCGGCGAGTACCGCCGCCGCATGGACGAGGCGGTGTAGGCGGGCCGCTCCCCGCCTGCGTCCCGCAGCGCTCTCCGCCCCGCACGGTTGCGAGACGTTGAACAAATCGTAAACTTCCGCCCCTTTACGGCGGGCGTGTTCGAGCGTATACTTGCCAATACGAGGACAAGTGGTACTACTATGCGAGTGATACGTCGAACGACCGATCGGGGACACCACGACGAGAGCGGCACCCCGCGGCGCATCCTTGTCGCCGATGACGATCCCTCGATCGTCAACCTCATCCAGGTCACCCTCAAGGATCCCCGCTACGAACTCGTGCCGGCCACCAACGGCCTCGAGGCGCTCAAGGCCTTCGAGTCCGGCAACTTCGATGTGGTCATCCTTGATGTGATGATGCCCTACGTGGACGGCTTCGAGGCCTGCCAGCGCATCCGCGAGCGCTCCGATGTGCCGATCGTCATCCTCACCTCGCGCGACGGCACGGACGACATCGTGCACGGCTTCGAGCTGGGCGCGGACGACTACATCACCAAGCCGTTCAAGACGGCCGAGCTCAACGCCCGCGTCGACGCCATCCTGCGCCGCGTCGAGGGCTACAAGCACCGCGTCGCGCCGCCGGTCGTGCGCGTCGGCGAGCTGGAGATCGACGAGCCGCGCCACCGCGTGACCGTCCGCGGCCAGGAGGTCAACCTCACGCCGATGGAGTTCGAGCTGCTCTACTTCCTGGCGGCCAACGCCGGGCACGTCTTCGACCGCGAGACGCTCTTCCGCGAGGTGTGGGGCTACGACTACGTCGGCGAGACGAACCTGGTGGACGTGTGCGTGCGCCGCCTGCGCGAGAAGGTCGAGCTCGAGCCCTCCCGCCCCAAGATCATCCTCACCGTCCGCGGCGTCGGCTACAAGCTCGCCGAGCCGTAGCGGCGCGAATCCGCCGGATGCGAGCCGGGGTGGCCCTGAGGCCCCCCGGTTTGTGTTTTCTCCGTCGAACTGTCCCAACGATCAGGGCCGGCTGTTCGCGCGGACATGTCGCGCTCGGGGAAATGGGGGTACACTGTCTCCACATGCGCCCATCTCAGCGACGCGACCACGCGATCGTCTGCGGCCCTCGCCAGCGCTCTGAAGAGACGTGCGGCGGCAGGCCCTCCACGGGCGCTTTCTTCACCGCTCTGCGGCAGCACATCTGCGCAGCGGACATGAGGCGCAGCCTCACCAGACCCCAACCCAGTCCACGGCGCCGAAAGCGCGCCAGCGAGTGATAGCACAAGGAGGTGTGAGGATGCAGGCACACTGGATGCGGGTGGCGAGCCTCGCCGACTTCGAGCAGACCGACCGGCGCGTGGTCAGCGCGGGCGACCGGCCGGTGCTGCTGCTGCGGCACGGGGAGCGCCTCTACGCGGTGGACAACCGCTGCCCGCACATGGGCTTCCCGCTCGAGAAGGGCACGGTCAAGGACTGCATCTTAACCTGCCACTGGCACCACGCCCGCTTCGACCTGGCCTCCGGCGGCACCTTCGACCAGTGGGCCGACGACGTGCGCGCCTACCCGCTCGAGGTGCGCGGCGACGAGGTGTGGATCAACATTGCCCCGCCGCCCGACGAGCGCGAGCGCCTGCTCAGGCGGCTTCAGCAGGGGCTTGAGCGCAACATCCGCCTGGTGCTGGCGAAGTCGGCGATCGCGCTGCTGGACCGCGGCGAGGAGCCGAGCGCGGCGTTCCGCACCGCGCTGGCCTTCGGCACCTCCTACCGGCTGGCCGGCTGGGGGCAGGGGCTGACGATGCTGACCTGCTTCATGAACATGATGCCCCACCTGGCGCCGGAGGACCGGCCGCGCGCGCTGTTCCAGGGGCTCGACGCGGTCGCGATGGAGGTGAGCGGCGCCGCGCCGCGCTTCAAGATCGCGGCGCTGCCGCCCGCCCCGCACGCTGAGAGTGAGCGGCAGCCGCTGCCGACGCTCAAGCGCTGGTTCCGGCAGTTCATCGAGGTGCGCGACGACGAGGGCGCCGAGCGCTGCGTGGTCTCGGCGGTGCGCGCGGGGGCGACGAGCGCCGAGATGGCGGACATGCTGTTCGCCGCGATCACCGACCACCGCTACATTCAGATCGGCCACCCGGCCGACTTCGCCAACAAGGCGCTCGAGGCGCTCGACCAGGCGGGGTGGGACCCGGCGACCGGCGCCGAGCAGGAGCTGGCCGAGTCGGTGCTGGCCAGCCTGGTGCGTGGGATCGCCGATGCCAGCCGCATGGAGGAGTCGAACGCCTGGCGCAACCCGGTGGACCTGGTGGCGATTCTAGAGGGCGCGTTCGAGGAGCTGCCGGCGGCGCTCGAGGCCGGCGCAGCGGCGCGCGAAAGCGGCCTGAGGTGGCAGGGGCGCGTGGAGCTCGCCCAGCAGCTGCTGTCGGACAACCCGTACGCGAACGTCGCCGCGCTGCTCGCGGCGCTGCGCGAGGGGGCGACGGCCGCACAGGTGGCGGGCGCGACGGCCTACGCCGCGGCGCTGCGCATCGCGCGCTTCCACACCGCCAACGAGTTCGGCGACTGGGACACGGTGCTGCACACCTTCACCTTCGCCAACGCGATGCACCGGGCGGTCCTGCGGGTCACCTCCGCCGAGCTCGACCGGATGGCGCCCGACGCCACCGCGGAGGAGCGGGCGCTGCCGCTGCTGCGCGGCGTGTTCGACGCGGCGATGAGCGTGTACCTCGACCGCTTCCTGAACACGCCGCCGGCGCGCATCCCGCAGCCGAAGGCCAACGGCGCCGCGCCCGAGGCGCTCCTCGCCGAGCTGCCGGCGCTGCTCGACCGGCAGCAGCAGGTGAACCAGGCCGGCGAGCTGGTGGCGCAGTACCTGGCGAGTGCGGGCGGCACGGAGGTGGAGCACGCCGCGCCGCTGCTGGCTGCCCTGGGCCGAGGGCTGCTGCGCGAGGACCGCGACTTCCACACCGTGCAGGCAATCGAGGCGGCCATGAGCCAGTACCAGCTGCTCGCAGGCACCCCGGAGGCGGCTCACGTGCTGATCGGCGCCGCGCGCTACCTCGCCGCCCACGCGCCGACGGTCCGCGCCGCCGGGCAGACCTTCCAGATCGCGGAGCGGCTGCACCGCGGCGAGGCGATCTACGAGGAGTAGGGGGACGAAGCGCCCCTGCGCTGGGCGTAGTATGCGGTGCTGCGGCACCTCTCGCGGAGAGGTGTGGAGGCCGTAGGCTCGCCACGGCCCTCTTCTCTGCCGGGAGGTTCGGAGGGCCGCAGGCCCTCCGAGAGCCTCTTTTTCCGCCGCTCTGCGGCGACGCAGTCGCCGCAGAGCGGCGGAAAGAGGAATTCTGGGGAGGCTCCGCCTCCCCAGACCCTCCAACAGATGTGAAATCCTATCAGTTAGGGAACGGTGCGTCGGGGTGGATCAGCTGCTCGGCGCGCAGCTCCTCCCACAGCGCCGTGGGGATGGCCGCTTCGAGCGAGCGCAGGTTAGCCTCGAACTCCTGCGGCGTGACCGCGCCGAGCACCAGGGCCGTGACCGCCGGGTGGGCCGCGGCGAACTGCACCGCCGCCGTGGCGAGCGGCACCCCGTGGCGCTGGCACACCTGCTCGAGCCGCCGGGCGCGCTCCATGATCTCCGGCGGCGCATCGGCGTACTGATACTTCGCGCCGGGCCGCGGGCCGGTGGCGAGGATGCCGCTGTTGAACACCCCCCCGAGGAACACCCCGATGCCGCGCGAGCGGCACAGCTCCAGAAACTCCAGCGACGTCTGCTCGAGCAGCGTGTAGCGGCCGGCGAGCAGGAAGCAGTCGAAGTCGGCGTTGCGGGCGAAGCGCTCGAGCATCTGCCACTGGTTCATGCCCGCGCCGATCGCGCCGATCACGCCCTGCGCGCGCAGCTCGGCCAGCGTCGGGAAGGCCTCGTCGAGCGCCTGGCGCTCGTGGTCGTCCGGGTCGTGGATGTGCAGGATGTCGATGCGGTCGACCCCCAGGCGCTTCAGGCTCTCCTCGAAGCTGCGCAGCACCGCGTCGCGGCTGTAGTCGAACGGTATGCTGCCGTCCGGCTCGACCAGCCGGCCGACCTTGGTGCTGATCACGACGCGCTCGCGCGGCACATCGCGCAGCGCAGCGCCGACGCGCCGCTCGCTGACGCCCGCGCCGTAGAGCGGCGCGGTGTCCACCAGGTTCACGCCGGCTGCCAGGGCGGCCTTGACCACCGACACGGCCTGTTCGTCGCTGATCGGCGCGTAGAGGTTGCCGATCGGCGCGGTGCCGAGCCCGACGCGCGTCACCTGGATGCTGGTGCGGCCGACCGGCCTGGTTGTGAGGGCTGAGGTCATCGTCAGTGTCCTTCCAACATCGCTCCCCGCTCCCGCGCGGGAGCGAGGGCCGGGGGCGGGAGCGAGCGAGGATCGCCGCAGACTGCGGCTGCTTCTTGCCCTATGGGTCCAGCTGGCCCGGCGCCAGCCCGGTCGGCAGCGGCGCGGGGCGCTCACAGGTGCTCTCAGGGTACACGTGGCGGTCGCCCTCCGATGCGTCGTGGAAGGCGTGCATCAGGTCCAGCACGTGGTAGGTGAGCTCGCCCGAGGCGCGGTGCGGCCGGCCCGTGCGCAGCGCGTAGGCCATGTCGGCCACGCCGAGGCCGCGGCTGTTCTCGGTGTAGCCGTGGCTGAGCGGCACCTCGGCCCACTCCTTCTCGCCGGCGCGGCGCAGCAGCACCGGCCCGCCGAAGGTGTTCGGGTCCGGCACGACCAGCGACCCGGCCGTGCCGTAGACCTCGATCGGCGGCGGCATGCCCGCCCAGACATCGAAGCTGGTGACGATCGTCGCCACCGGGCCGGCGGCGAAGTCGAGCACGCCGGCGACGTGGGTCGGCACCTCGACGGTGATCGTCTGGCCGTACTTCGGCTGGCTGGTGATCGTGCGCTCGGGGCGGGTGATGCGCGCCGAGCCGGTGACGCGGCGCACCGGGCCGAGCAGCGCGATCAGCGCGGTCAGGTAGTAGGGGCCCATGTCGAACATCGGGCCGCCGCCGACCTGGTAGTAGAACTCGGGGCTGGGGTGCCAGCGCTCGTGGCCGGGGCTGAGCATGAAGGCGGTGGCCGCCACCGGCTCGCCGATCGCCCCCTCGTCGATCAGCCGGCGGCAGGTCTGAATCCCGCCGCCCAGGAAGGTGTCCGGCGCGCCGCCGACGAGCAGCCCCTTGTTCTTGGCGAGCGCAAGCATGCGCCGCCCGTCCTCGCGGGTCACCGCCAGCGGCTTCTCGTTGTAGACGCTCTTGCCGGCCTCGAGCGCCGCCATGGCCACCTCGGCGTGCGCCTGCGGGATGGTCAGGTTGATCACCAGCTCGATCTGCGGGTCGGCGAGGAGCTCCTCGACGCTGCAGGCCTTCGGTACGCCGTACTCGGCCGCGCGAGCGCGGGCGCGCTCCATGTCCAGGTCGGCGCAGGCGACGATGTTCAGGATCTCGAAGGTCGGGATGTTCTTGAGGTAGATGCTGCTGATAGTGCCGCATCCGATAACACCGACGTTGACTGGCTGCATGCTTATTCGTCCTCGATCGGGCGGCGGCCGGCGAAGCCGGTTTCAATCGGGTGCCAGTAGGCGACCTGTGGCTCGCCGTAGCGCCAGCACAGGTACACCTCGACGCCGTCGCGCATGGCGGGGAAATCGATCAGACCGGTGGCGGGGTCCTTCAGGTGGACCCCGTGGGACTGGATGGTGAAGAACGCGTTCTGGGCGCGGATGATGTCGGCGGCAGTGGCAGCCAGCAGCGGGCCTCCCCGGTCATCGCGCGGCGCCTGCTCGAGCAGCGCAATGACTTCGGCGTGCCGGGCGCTGAGGCGCCTCCAAGCCTCGATCAGCCGGGCGACGTGCGGGCGCAGGACCGGGAGCAGGGCGTTTGCGTCGGCGACAGTGAAGTAGCGCGTCATCCTCAGGTCCTCCGGAGAGGGCGTGACCAGCGCCTCAGTTCTTCCCGCCCGCCATTATAGCATCTCCGTTGCGCCCCCCGCGTAAGTTTGTTACCATCAGAGGCTGTGCGGCCGTGCCGCCCGCCTCCAGGCGGCGCTCGGGCGTGGCCACCGTGGAAGTCGTGTTACTATGCGCCGGATGTTGCACAGCAGTACGTACAATGTGATCGCCCTGGTCGGGCTGAGCGGCGCCGGGAAGTCGACCGTCGGGCGGCTGCTCGCCGGGCGGCTCGGGTGGGAGCTGCACGACACCGACGCGCTGGTCGAGCGCAGGAGCGGCCGCCGGATAGCGGCGATCTTCGCCGAGGATGGCGAGGCGCGCTTCCGCGATCTGGAGGCCGAGGCGCTCCGCGGCGCGCTCGCCGCATCGCCCTGTGTTGTCTCGACGGGCGGCGGGATCGTGCTGCGCGGCGAGAACCGCGAGCTCCTCCGCCGTCAGGCGTTCGTCGTCTGGCTCGATGCCCCGACCGACACCCTGGTCGCGCGGCTGCAGGCGCACGACGAGGAGCGGCCGCTGCTGGCGGCGGACCCGCGCGCGCGGCTGGAGGCGCTGCGCGCCGAGCGCTCCGCGCTGTACGCCGAGATCGCCGATCTGGTCGTTCCAACGGGCGGGCGCGATGTGGCCGCGATCTGCGATGAGGTGCTTCAGGCGCACCGCGCCCATCTGTCGAGGGAGGCAGAGTCTCCCGCTGAAGAAAGGAAATAACCACTATGCGATATCGCGCGGCCTTCGTCCTGCTTGCGCTGCTGCTCGCGGCCTGTGGCGGCCAGCCGGCGGCTGCCCCGACCCCTGCGCCGACCGCGCCGCCGACGAACACTCCGGCGCCGACGAACACCCCGGTTCCGCCGACGGCCACCCCGCTTCCCCCTACGCCGACTCCAGCGCCGGCGTCTCCGGCTGCGTCCGGAGCGGGCCAGACCGAGGTCGAGCAGGCGATCGCCGCCGGGATCGAGCGGGTGCGGGACGCTTCGGCGTACCGGGTGAAGCTTGAGATGACCGCCAGCGGCGCGTTCATGGGCGCGGCCGGTGGGACGGGCGCCGGCACGCAGCTGATCGCGATCGAGGGGGATGTCGTCGGCGCCAACTCGCACCTGACGCTGCGCGGGCTGTTCAGCGCGCTGCTCGGCGCGGACCCGCTGCAGGGGCTCGAGCTGATCTCCGTCGACGGCACCAGCTACGTGCGCGGGCCGGCGCCGCTGCTCGGCGCGACGGAGGACCGCTGGTACGAGCTCCCGGACGACGGCAGCTCGCCGGCGAGCGCCGTGCGCGCCGACCAGATCGTCGGCGGGCTGGAGAGCGCCAACCTGGATCTGTCCGGCTTCGAGGCGGCCGGCGCGGAGGAGCTGGACGGCCAGCAGTGCCAGGTGTACGTCGGCGACAAGGAGGCCACGGTTGCGGCGTTCGAGGCGGTGGGCAGCGATGGGCTGCCCGGCCCGCAGAATTTCGAGGAGGTCGAGCGCGCCGAGCTGCGCTTCTGGATCTGCGAGGACGGCTACTTCCACCAGCTGCAGCTGGATACCGAGGGCGTGCCCGAGGGCCAGACCGAATCGGTGGGCTACACCATGCTGATGCGGCTGTTCGACTTCGACGCCCCGATCACCGTCGAGGCGCCGGCGGACGCCGCGCCGCTCGAGATCTCGCCCGCGCTTGGCCTGCCGACGCCGACGCCGTAGCGCCCACAC
>CALJIC010000239.1 GCA_937974195.1 uncultured Roseiflexaceae bacterium
CAGCTGCAGATCTGGGCAGCCAGTTGGCAACTACCAAGACCTCACCGAATAGCATGCAGTTTAACCGCGCGTCGTCTATTACCAAGTGTCTCATTCAAGAGGGTGGAAGCCTCAGACAAATCCGTTGCAGGGGGAAGCGACAGAAACTTTGTCTGTGTGGCAATCGCGAATATATCACAGGATTGAGTAAAAGTGATGTTTAAACTGACGGGAAAACGTGACAATCATGTCACGTACTCGCAAGAATATTCGACATAAAAATCAAGCTATCGCAGCCGGCATATCCATATAACAATGGGCGCTCGCGCGCCGAGGGTGCAGCCGCCCCGGTGAACGCGCTGGTGCTAGCGGGCGCGGCGATTCGCAGGCCGCGTTCGGCGGATGTAAGGATGCCAACGGGCGGCAATATCACTTTACATATGCCGCCGGACACGGCTGCGCGTGAGCGAGGCGGTGGATTCCGCCAGCTCCCACGCCCATCCCCCGGCGCCGAGTTGACGCCGATCTCTTTCGCCGTTACACTATGGCCCGCCGGCGATGACCGGCGGGTCATTTTGTTTGCTGCCGTTCATCTTGTATACTGCAAGTCATAGCGAGGGCGCAGCCCTCGCGCTCCCGAGAGGGATTTGGAAGTAAAGCCCGCTCAGAATCTTCTTCCGCCGCTCTGCGGCGACGAAGTCGCCGCAGAGCGGCGGAAAAAAAACTATCCGTGGAGAGCCTGCGGCCCTCCACACCTCCCGGCTTGCGGGAGCGGTAGAAAAAGCGTCCGTGGATGGCCAGCAGCCTCCACCCCTCCCGGCTTGCGGGAGCGGTGAGGAAAAGTGTTTGTGGAAGGCCTACAGCCCTCCACCCCTCCCGGCTTGCGGGAGCGGTGGGGAAAAGTGTTTGTGGAAGGCCTACAGCCCTCCGCACCTCCCGGCTTGCGGGAGCGGTAGAAAAAGCGTCCGTGGATGGCCAGCGGCCTCCACTCCTTCCCGTCAGAAGGGCGGCCGGCAACGACCGCGTAGCCCCCGCGTGAGAGGCCAGGGTTCCAGCCTTGCCCGCGCAGCACGACGCCGCACAAGCTAGAAAAGAGACGAATGGACTCCACGGCCGCAGCCGCACCCGACGCAACCCCCTCGCTGAAAGAGCGCCAGCGCCAGGAACGCGCCGCGCTGATCCTGGAGGTCGCCGAGCAGGTGCTCGCCGAGAAAGGCTACCACAACACGTCCATGGAGGAGATCGCCGCGCGCGTCGGCATCGCCAAGGGGACGATCTACCTGCACTACCCGAGCAAGGAGGCGCTGGTGGTCGCCTTGTTCGCGCGGGAGCTCAGCGCCTTCCAGCAGGCGGTCGCCGCCGCCGCGGGCCAGGAGGCGCCGCCGCGCGCCCGGCTCGAGGCCATCCTACGGCACGCGTACGTGGGCGCCCAGAGCGACCGCCAGCACCTGCTGTGGTCGCTGTTCGTCAGCGCCGATATCCCGCGCACCGCGTACGAGAAGCAGCTCGCGCCGGACGGGCCGATCGCGCGGATCACCGCCTCCATTCGCGCGGTCCTGGAGGAGGGCAAGCGCGCCGGCGAGTTCGATGCCAGCATCCCGACCGATGTGATGCTGAGCGTGTTTCTCGACCTGCTCTCGGTGCCGCAGCGCATGCGGCTAATGCAGATGCAGCAGCTCTCCGCGGACGACCTTGTGACGTATGTAAGCCGGAGCTTCTTTCAGGGCATCTCCGCCGCCGGAGCGCGCCCGTAGCATAGCAATCGACAAGGACTCAAGACACTCTATGGCACGACGCCGCAAAGAGCCGCTCAGCGGCATGCCCATCTCCGACGTCGCGATCAACCAGCCGGTGTTCATCACCATGCTCATGCTGCTGGCGGTCGTGATCGGCCTGCTCGCCTACAGCAGCCGCCCGGTTGAGCTGTTCCCCTCGATCTCGGTCCCGGTCGTCGTCGTGGCCGTGCCGTACCCCGGCGCCGGGCCTGAGAGCGTCGCCGACCAGGTCACGCGGCCGCTGGAGGAGACGCTCAACACCATGGCGGGGGTGGACCAGATCACCTCCACGTCCAGCGAGGGGATCGCCCAGATCCAGGTCCAGTTCGTCGAGTCGGTCGACCCCAACCAGGCGATCCAGAACGTGCGCGAGCGCGTCAGCGGCGTGATGCCGCGCCTGCCGAGCGACGTCGGCGACCCGACCTTCTTCCAGTTCGACCTCGACAGCTTCCCGGTGCTGCAGGCCGCCATCGCCAGCGACGGCTCGCTCTCGCCGCTCGAGCTGCGCGAGCTGATCGAGGACGTCTTCGTCCCCAGCCTGCAGCGCGTCGAGGGCGTCGGCGACGTGCAGGTCAACGGCGGCCAGGTGCGCCAGATCAACGTCCAGCTCGACCTGGCCCGCCTTCAGGCCTACCAGATCTCACCGGCGCAGGTGATCGGCGCGCTGCAGCAGGCGAACGCCAACCTGGGCCTCGGCAAGATCACCGGGGCCGACCAGAGCTACACCCTGCGCACCCCCAGCCAGATCCGCAGCATCGACGACATCGCCAGGATCCGGATCACCCGCACCCCGTACCGCATCGGCGACGTGGCGACCATCTCCGAGGGCCCGGCCGAGGTGCAGGGCTACGCGCGGCTCAACGGGCAGGAAGCGGTGACGATCGGCGTCGTCAAGCGCAGCGGCACCAACACCGCCGCCGTCACCGACGCCGCGCGCGAGGAGCTCGAGCGGCTGATGGCCGCGCACCCGAACCTGTCGCACACGATCACCCTCGACCAGTCCGAGATCGTCAAGCAGTCGGTCAACAGCTCGATCGAAGAGATCATCCTGGCGGTCGCCGCCGCCTTCCTGGTGGTGCTGCTGTTCTTCCGCGACCTGCGCAACACGCTGACGACCATCGCCGGCCTGCCGATCATCATGATCTTCACCTTCGCGGCGATGGCGCTGTTCGGCATCTCGATCAACCTGCTGTCGCTGCTGGCGCTGTCGCTCTCGGTCGGCCTGGTGATCGACGACGCGATCGTGGTGCGCGAGAATATCTTCCGCTACGCCGAGCACGGCTACTCCCCGCGCCAGGCGGCCAGCAAGGGCACGGCGCAGGTGACGCTCTCGGTGGTGGCGATGACGCTCACGATCATCGCGGTGTTCCTGCCGGTGGCGCTGGTGAGCGGCACGGCCGGCTTCATCTTCAAGGCCTTCGGCATCACGGTGGCCAGCGCCATGGCGATCTCGCTGGTCGAGGCATTCACCTTCGCGCCGATGCTCTCCGCGACGCTGTTCAAGGCCAAGGGCCACCGCGCCGCGTCGCAGGCCGCGGGCCAGCCGGCCGAGCTCGACGACTCGCACGAGTCGGTGGGCGCGATGGGCCGCTTCTACGAGCGCATCCTGCGCTGGAGCCTGCGCCACCGCGGCCTCACCTTCCTGATCACGGTCGGCGTGCTGGCGCTCAGCATCGTCGCCGCCAGCGGCCTGAAGGTCGAGTTCCTCCCGGCGCAGCAGAGCGACACCTTCACGATCGCGTTCGAGGCGCCGCCCGGCACCGCGCTCCCGCGCACCGACGAGCTCGCGCGCCGCGCCGAGGCGGTGCTGCTGGCCGACCCCGACATCGTGACGGTCCAGTCCCAGGTGGGCGGCCAGACGAGCGAGGAGAGCGGCTCGTTCACCATCCGCACGCGCAGCGGCGAAGTGACCGACGCGGTGCGCGAGCGGCTGCGCCCGCAGCTGGACTTCCTGCCGGGGGTGATCTTCAGCACCCAGAGCGCGCAGGGCGGCGGCACCAGCGTGACCGGCCGGACGGTCCAGATCCAGGTGCGCAGCGCGCTGCCGCTGCGGGAGATGGCGCCGGTCGCGCAGCAGATCGAGCAGGCCGCGGCGGGCGTCGAGGGCCTCACCGACGTCGGCTCCACCTACCAGCCGGGGCGGCCCGAGGTGGTGTTCTACCTGCCGCCTGACCGGGCCGGCGACCTGGGCATCACCAACAGCGACGTGGCCACCACCATTCGCGCGCTGATCACCGGCGCCACGGCCACCACCCTGCGCCAGCCCGGCAGCGACACGGCGATCGTGGTGCGGCTCGCCGAGGGCCAGCGCGCGGACCTGGACGCGCTGCGCACGATCAGCATCCCGACGGCCAGCGGCAACGTGCCGCTCACCTCGGTGGCCGAGATCACGATCGACAGCGGCCCGACCTCGGTGCGGCGCACGAACCTGCAGAACGAGATCATCATCGGGGCAAACATCGCGCCGGGCGCCAACCAGATGCTGGTGCTGCAGCAGCTGCAGCAGGCCATCGGCCAGCTGAACGTGCCGGACGCCATCACGGTGAGCTTCGGCGGCACGCAGGAGGAGCAGGCCGAGGCGTTCGGCAGCCTGTTCATGGCGATGGGGCTGTCGGTGCTGTTCGTCTACATGGTGCTGGCGTCGCAGTTCGGCTCGTTCACCCAGCCGCTGGTGATCATGCTGGCGATGCCGTTCAGCTTCCTGGGCGCGTTCGTGGCGCTGAGCCTCGCCGGCATCGCGCTCGACGTGACGGCGCTGATCGGCCTGATCATGCTGCTCGGCCTGGTGGTGAAGAACTCCATCCTGCTGGTGGACCTGACGAACAAGCTGCGCGAGGCCGGGCTGGAGAAGCACGCGGCGCTGGAGCGGGCCGGCGCCATCCGCCTGCGCCCGATCCTGATGACGTCGCTGGCGATCATCGCCGGCGCGCTGCCCACGGCGCTCGGCATCCACCTCTTCAGCGGCGGCGAGGGCAGCGAGTTCCGCCGCGGCCTGGCGACGGTGCTGATCGGCGGCATGCTGACGTCGACGCTGCTGACGCTGCTGATCGTGCCCACCGCGTACAGCGCGCTCGAGGGGCTGGTCGAGCGGGTGATGCGGCCCTTCCGGCGCGACGAGCAGGAGGAGCCGGCCGCAGCGCCCTCCGAAACGCCCGCCGGCGGCGGGGCGGACGGCCAGCCGGACGCGGTCCCGGCCCCCGCGTCGCCGGCCGAGCGAGCCTAACGCAGCAGGCGATGGGCTACTGGCTTAGAGCTAGTAGCTCACCGCCTGGAGGCTACGCCTCTCCAGAATCCGCCGCTCTGCAGCGACAAAGTCGCTGCAGAGCGGCGGAAAAAACGTCTGTGGAGGGCCGAAGGCCTTCCACACCTCCCCGCTGAGCAGCGGAAAAAAACGTCTGTGGAGGGCCGAAGGCCCTCCACACCTCCCCGCTGAGCAGCGGAAAAAACGTCTGTGGAGGGCCGAAGGCCCTCCGCACCTCGCTACGGAGCATCTGCGTAGAAGAAAGTGGAGGGCACCTCGCCCTCCGCAGAGCACCAACGCGGAGGGTGGTGAGGGACCTTGCGACCCTCCACGACCCTCCGCGCTGCACCCGAGCAGCGCCCCTGCCTCAGCGGACACCCTCCTGGCGCGCCGGAAGCCACAGCTGGGCCCCCTCGCGCGGCGGCGCGGCGCTCACCGCCGCGGCCGTGGCCGGCGCCGCAGTGACCGTCGTGCGGGCGATGTTGTTGTACGGCTCGCCCGTGATCTCGTGCGTCTCCAGCACGCCGCCGTAGCTGCTGCCCGTGTTGGCCGAGTCCACCTGCACGTAGACAGGCGTGCCCACCTGCAGCTGGCCCAGGCGCGAGTACTGGGCGTGGTAGCTCGCATCGTTGAGCGTCAGCAGGATCTTGGCGCCCGGCGCCAGGTTCGCCGCACGCACCCCCCACGTCGCGCCCTGGCTCGACCGCCCGTCGTTCCAGATCTGGTTCGGCCCGGTCGGCACCGGGTCGGGCGCCACGTACAGGTCCACCCAGAACCCGCTCGTCACCGCGGCGGTGCCCTGGTTCCTGATGACGATCTGCACGCTATCCGGCGTCACCACCAGGCTGCTCACCACCAGGTCCGGCGCGTGGACGCTGGTGTCGTGCGTGACGTAGGGCATGAACACGCGGTGGGCGCTCGCCGTCGTCTCGACGTCGCTGGTGTTGTTCGCCAGCTCGAGGTCGAGGTAGTCGGACGACACGGTGGCGCTGCTGGTGAGCACGGCGCCGTCCGGCACGCTCGATGCGACGATCACGTCGAGCCGAACCACGACGCTCCCCCCGCTCGCGAGCGTGCCGAGCGCACACTCCACCGTCCCGCCTACCGCGGCGCAGCCGGCCGGGGCCGCGCCGAGGGACATGCCGGGCGCCAGGTCGACCACGAGGCGCGCGTTGCTCGCGGGCGATGGGCCGTGGTTGGTGACGGTGGCGGTGTACGCCATCGTCTCGCCCAGCAGCACCACCGGCCTGTCTGCCTCGAGCTGCACCGCGAGGTCGGCCACCGGCTCGAGCGCGGTCCTCGCCTCGGCGCTGTTGTTGGAGGCGAGCGGGTCGATCGTCCCAGCCGGCGCCATCACCTCGACGCGGCTGGTCAGAAGCCCGATCAGGTCCGGCTGGACTACCGCGCTGATGGTGAACGTCGCTGCGCTCCCGGCCTCTAGGTCGAGCGTCGTGCTCAGCGAGTCGCTCCCGCTCACCTCCGGGCAGCGCGCGCCGGCGGACGGGGCGCAGACCCAGGCGACGTTCTGCAGCCCGGGTGGCAGCGTTGCCCGGACGAGCGCCCCGACGACGTCGCTCGGCCCGGCGTTGCTGATGACGACCGTGTAGCTGATCGGGTTGCCTCCCCGCACCTCGACCGGCGCGCTGATGCTCACCGCTAGGTCGGACGTCGGCGCGAGGATCACCGTCGCCACCGAGGTGTTGTCGGACGTGTCGCTCTCGGCGACACCCGCGGGCGCCTCCACGCTGGCGCTGGTGGTGATGGTGCCGGTCGCGTCGCTGGGGATCTGCGCCGTGATGGTGAACGTCGCCACGCCGGTCGCCCGCAGGTCGACCTGCGTATCGAGCGTGTCCGTCCCGCTCGGCTGGGCGCAGCTCGAGCCGGCCGCCGCCTGGCATGTCCAGGCGATACCAGTCATCTCGGGCGGGAAGCTGGCCCGCACCGGCGCGCCGCTCACGGCGCTTGGGCCGGTGTTCGTCACCACGACCGTGTAGGTGAGCGTGGTGCCGGGCGCGACCCCCGGAGGCGCCGTGGTGCTGATGACGAGCTCGGCCGCCGGCTCGAGCGCCATCGTCACCTCGGCGCTGTTGTCGGACGTGTCGCTTTCAGCGACGCCCGCGGGCGCCTCCACGCTAGCGCTGGTGGTGATGGTGCCGGTCGCGTCGCTGGGGATCTGCGCCGTGACGGTGAAGGTGGCCGTACCGCCGGCCCGCAGGTTGACCTGCGTGTCGAGATCGATGCCGCCGCTCGCCGGGCATGTCCCGGCCTGCGTCTGGCACTCCCAGCTGACCTGGCTCAGCTCGGGCGGGAAGCTGGCCCGCACCGGCGCGCCGCTCACGGCGCTCGGGCCGGTGTTCGTCACCACGACCGTGTAGGTGATCGGCAGGCCGGGCACGGCTGCCGAAGGCGCCGTGATGCTGATGGCCAGCTCGGCCGCCGGCTCGAGCGCCGTCGTCACCTCGGCGCTGTTGTCGGATGTGTCGCTCTCGATGACATCCTGCGGCGCGGTGACGCTGGCCTGGTTCGTCAGCGTCCCGGTCGCGTCGTCGGCGATCTGGGCGGTGACAGTGAAGGTGGCCGTGCCGCCGGCCCGCAGGTCGACCTGCGTGTCGAGCGTGTCCGTTCCGCTCTGCGCGCAGCTCGAGCCGGCTGTTGCCCGGCATGTCCAGGCGATGCCAATCAGCTCGGGCGGGAAGCTGTCGCGCACCGTCGCGCCGAGCGCGTCGCTCGGCCCGGTGTTCGTCACCGTCACCGTGTAGGTGATCGGCACGCCGGGCGCGGCGGTGGCCGGGCCGGCCTTGCTGATGCTCAGCTCGACGCGTGGCTCGAGCGTCGTCGTCACCTCGGCGCTGTTGTCGCTCGTATCCGGGTCGGTCGCACCGGCCGGGGCGGCGACGCTGGCGCGGTTGACCAGGCTGCCCCGCGCAGCGCCGTCGATCCGCGCGACGACGCTCACGGTCGCGGTGTGGCCGGCCTGCAGATCGACCGTCGTGTCGACCGAGCTGGTGCCGCTCGTGGCGTCGCAGCTCGATCCGGCTGTTGTCTGGCAGGTCCAGCTGGCCTCGGTCAGCGCCACCGGCAGGGTGTCGGAGATCACGGCGCCTCGCGCGTCGCTCGGCCCGCTGTTCGTCACCACGATCGTGTAGCGGATCAGCTCGCCCGGCACGGCGCTGGCCTGATCGGCGGCCTTGCTGATCGTGAGGTTGGTCACGGCGACCGCATCCGCCGCGTCGCTAGCTGTGTTGTCCTCCTCCCTGTATTCAGTCTGGTCGGCCGTGATGCGCGCGGTGTTGGTGAACACGCCGGTGAACGACGGGTCGACGCGCACCGTCAGCGTGACGCTCCTGGTGGCGTACACGCCCAGGCTGCCGAGCGCGCACTCCACCGTCCCGTCGGCCGCCGCGCAGGTCGGTGCGCCCGGCTCGGCCGCGACGAACTGCACCTCGTCCGGCAGAGTGTCGGTGAGCGTCACGTTGGTCGCCTCCACCACGCCGCTGTTGGTCACCGTGAGCGTGTAGGTCAGCAGCTCACCGGCGGTCGCAACCGGCGGCGTGTGGGTCTTGCGGACCGCGAGATCGACCGTCTCGATGACCTCGACCTCGTACGGCCCGCTCAGGCGCGAGTTGCCGGCCAGGTCGACGGCCTCGACGGCCAGGAGGTAGCGGCCGCCGGCGAGCAGGCGCGGCGTGTAGCTCCAGGTGCCGTCGGCGTAGTCGGCGGCGGCGAAGGATGTACTGCTATCGGGCGCCTGGATGCGAACGTAGATCGCGGCCAGCCCGCCGCCGTCGCTGTACGTCCCGCTCAGCACCGGCGGCGACGCGGCGGCGGACTTGCTCACCGGCGCCAGCGCCCAGTAGTCGCCCAGCAGGACGCGGTCGAGCTGGTGCGTGAGCGTGATCAGCGGCGCGACGTCGTCCACGCGGTAGGTGACCAGCAGCGGCTCGACCGAGCGGTTGCCCACGCCGTCCACACCGTAGAGCGTCACGGTCGCAGTGATGCCGTCGCCGCTGCGGTCGATCACGAGCGGCGAGCGCCAGTCGCCCACCGGCGCGGTTCCGGGCGAGACGGCGACCGTCGAGCAGGCCTGCTCGCAGAGATCGGCCTGGCGCGCCTGGTTGTTGTCGCGCACCTCGCCGCGCAGGTCGAGCGTGCCCGGCCGGAAGAAGTCGGTCTGCAGCCGCAGGTCCACGTCTGCGTCGAGCGCGATCGTCGGCGCGGTCGCGTCGACCATGACGGTGACCGGCGGGCCCCAGTCGCTGCGGTTGCCCCAGCGGTCGGTCGCGCGGGCGCGCAGCTGGAAGCGCTGGTCGGTGTCGCCGGCGTCCCATTCGCAGGCCCACTGCCCGTCGTCGGGGGTCGCATCGGCGCAGGAGATCACCTGCGGCGCGCCCGCCGGCAGCGGCGTGACCTCCAGCTCCACCAGCGTCACGCCCGACGGGTCGCTTGCGGCGCCGAGCACCGTGTTGCGGCCGGGCGCCGCGTAGGCCGTGGGCGCGAGGATCTGCGGCGCGCCCGGCGGAGTGACGTCCACATCGTGCTGGACCCAGAACCACTCGAACGGGCCGTGCGTCCCGTCCGCGACGGTCACGTTCAGCTCGGCGGAGGCGCCCGGCGAACTGGTATCGATCGTCGCCGTGAACTGGGCCGACCCGGCCTGCCCCGGCGGCACATCGCCGATCGTCACGACCTGCTGGCCGCCCGCGACGCGCAGCGCGCCCCGCCCGGTGACGGTCAGGCGCACGTTCGGGGCGACCTCGGGGCCGCTGTTGACGTAGCTGAGCGTGTAGGTGACCACCGCGCCGTTCCCGAGCGGCGCCGCGTCGCGCAGGATCGGCAGCGGCTGGTCGATCACGCCGTCCAGGTCGGCGTCGATCGGCGTGCCCGGCGCGAGCATGTTCAGCAGGTCGCTCTCCAGGTAGCCGACCGAGACGCCGCCGGCGTCGTTGCTCAGGCTCACCTGAAGGTCGGCGTCGGTGAACTGGCCGGCGTTGGGGCGGATGCCAGCGCCGAGCGACGCCCACTCGTACTGCTGGGTCAGCGCGAACGACGTGATCGCGCTGGCCGAGGCGATCGGGTTGATCGCCCGCGCGCTGTTGAGCGGGTTCTTGTCCGGCGCGGCGGCCCACAGGCGCAGCGCGTCCTCCTCGGTGGCGAACGCGACCAGCCGCAGCTGCGCGCCCGCCGGGTTGCTCACCCCGATCCGGCTGAACGGAATGTAGAAGCTGCTCAGCGCGGGCACGGAGGATGCGTCGAAGCGGTAGTGCAGCGCTCCGCCTGGCACCGGCGTGGTGCTGGTCGCGAACGTCGCCGTAACCTCCCACGCGCTTCCGTTCCAGGCGTACAGCTGCGCCGTGCCGCTGTCTTCCACCCGGACCATATAGTCGGCCGCGAGCTGCTGGCCGTCCTGGCTCGGCAGCCTGATGGTCACCGGCGTGCCGTAGGGGTTGAAGGCCGTCTCGGCGCCGCCCGGCTGCGTGTCCAGGTAGATGTACAGGTCACCGTCGGTGTCCCAGCTGGCCCCGCTCCAGGCCAGCGCCAGCGCGTCGGCGTCCCAGCTGGCGTAGAAGCGCTGCGGCTCCTGCGCCGCGCCGCCCGCCGTCGCCACGCGGCTCACCTCGCGGTCGGCGCCGATCTGCGACGCGCCGCTCTGCAGCCAGCCGCGGTAGGCCGGGTCGGCGATCAGGTCCGGCGTGGTCGGCGCGTCCACATAGATCGGGCCGAGCGTGTGCCAGCGCTGGTTGCCGCGCCCGTCGATCGCGACGACGTGGGCGTAGAGCACCTGCGCCTCGCCGACGACCTGGGTGTGGCTGCGCGCGTCGGGGCCGTAGCTCGCGAGCGACCCGAGGGGCGGCGTGGCGCTGCTGCTCCAGCCGGCGCGGTAGGCGGCGATGCCGCTGCCGTCGCTGCTCGCGCTCCAGTCGATCGTCAGCTGCGGCGCGGCGCTGTTCAGGGCGTCGCGCAGCGTCTCGCCCGGCGAGATCGGCGCCGTGGCGTTCAGACGGTTCAGGTAGCTCAGCGTGACCGTCACCGGCGCGGGCGGCCTGATGTCCACCGTGACGTCGCGGGTCGTCGTCGAGACCCGCCCGGCCTGGTCGGTCGCGCGGGCAGTGACGGGGTAGGTGGCGCCGTCCGGCTCGAAGCCGATCGGCCAGCTCAGCCGCCACCCGCAGCTCGTGCACTGCGCGCCGCCGAGCGAGGCGTCGGCGAACGCGCCGCCCTGCATCTGCACCTGCACCGAGCGGATGCCGGAGAAGTCGCTGGCGCTGCCGGTGATCTCGACCACGCCCACATCGGCCAGCAGGCTGCTGCGGGTGATCACATCCGAGGCGATGGCGACCGACGGCAGGTTGTAGTCGACGATCACCTCGATCGGGTGCAGCGTCGGCTGCACGCTGTCGTCGCGCGCCGTCAGGGTGGAAAGCAGCGTGTAGCGCCCTTCGCCCGGCGGCGTCCAGGTCAGGCTCCACGTGGCGCTCTCCAGCGGCGCGCCGCTCGACCAGTCCACCGTGCCGACCGGCGATCCGTTGGCGGTCAGGCTCAGCGACTTCAGCCCGTCGGTCGCCGTGGCGCTGCCGGAGATCGTCACCGGGCCGGACGTGGTGATCACCGCGCCGTCGCTGGGGCTGGTGATGGCCGAGGTCACCACCTTCCCGGTTGGCTCGACGGTGATCAGCACGGCGGCGGTGTCGCTGGCCCCGCGCCCGTCGGTGGCGGTGTAGACCAGCAGCTCCGTGCCGACGAAGCCGACCTCGGGCGTGTACACCAGCGTCGGGGCAGTGGCCTCGAGGATCCCCTCGGCCGGCAGGCCGGAGAGGGTGCCGCGTTTCGGCAGGATGTCAAAGCTGTAGCTCAGCGGCGTGTAGTTCGGGTCGCTGACGTCGAGCGTGAAGGTCGTGCTAATGTTCTGCGCCGTCCGCACCGTCTGGTCGTTCGCCTCGGGCGGGTAGTTGATGTCGAGCGCCACCGCCACGCTGTTCGGCGCGTCCGCGACCGCTTCGATCGAGGTGCCGTCCAGGTTGGCGCGCCAGATCTTGCCGTTGCCGGCGTCGGTGAAGTAGATCTTGTTGGCCGGGATGTCCAGCGCGATCCCCTGCGGCTGGAAGTTCGGGCCGAGCGGCGCCGGGCCGGGCACGAACAGCGGCTCGCTGTGGTCGTCCGGATTGTTCAAGGAGTCAAAGAGCACGTACGGCACCCGCCGAATCTGGTTGGACTTGGTGACGTAGTAGAAGACGCGGTTCTCAGCATCGAAGGCGATGTCGCGCGTGTACACCGTGTAGACGTTGGTGCCAGTCCCGCTCACTTCGGGCGGGCTGTCATCGCCGATGCGGATCTTAGTGGTGAAGGAGTTCAGCGGCTCAATGGTGTTGAAGGCGATCCCGAAACCGTAGCCATAGCCGCGGATATAGGTCCACCCGGTCGTCGGGTCGATTGCGACACCGGTGTTGCCGGTGACTGCAAAGCCGTTGTAGCCCGGCACCGGCGTTCCGTCTAGGTAGTAGGGGATTGGCTCGCCCTCGTCTAACTGCCACCAGACGAGCCCACGCAGTGTGTCGATCGCTAGTCGACCGGGCACGGTGTCCGTGGCCTTCACGTACGGACTCGACTGCGGGTTCGAGCCGTCCAGGTTGGCCCAGTGCAGGACCGGGTCGTTCGTGTCGTTCTGCTCGGTCCAGTAGATCTTCGCGTTGTTGATGTCGACGGCGATGCCCACCGGCATCCTGGTGTCGGCGATGATCGTGACTTCGTCGCTGTCCAGGTCGAGGCGGCGGATCTTGTCGCCGTCGGTCCAGTACAGGCCGCGCTCGTTCGGCGTCTGCGGAGGGGTGGCGCCGACCGTGGTCGAGCGCCCGTGTGTGTCATAGGCCGTGACGGTCGGCCAGACGGCCTTGTGGCCGGGCACGCTGCACTCGGAGTAGATCTGGTACAGCCGCTCGCTGCCGCTGAACCAATCGCCCCACCAGCTGGTGTCGTAGTAGTAGCGGTCGTCCGGCTCGATCGGGCAGGGCGAGAGGAAGCCCTGCTCGGTCAGGTTGAAGTCGGCGGCCCACACCCGGTAGATCGTGCGCGCGCTGCTGCCGACGCCCACGAACTCGACGTCGAAGCTGACCCGCGGCGCGGCCGTGTCGATCTCGCCGCGCCAGACGTTCCACGTGCTGCGGTCGTCGTTGACATTGTTCAGCACGTCGGTGCCGCGCAGGTCGATCTGGTAGATGCCCTCCATGTCGGCGGGCACCTGGTAGCTCCAGGTCGTGTCGAGCACGCCGCCGCCCGACTGCGCGAGCGCGGTGGGCAGCCAGTCGGCCTGCTGCAGCGCCACGCTGAATGTGGCGCGCGCCTCGTTCACGCCCTCCGTGTAGACCACCCGCAGCGTGTGCAGGCCGCTGGGCACGTGTACGTCGGCGCTGCTGGACGTGCCGTTGTCGAGCACCTGGTTGCCGTCGAGGAAGACCTGGATGCGGCCGTCGGCGTCGCGGCTGGTGCTGAAGCGGTAGGTGCCGGACACCCGGAAGACGGCGGAGCGGGTCCACTCCACGGCGAAGCCGTCGGCGTTGACGTTCGGGTGCGGCGCGCCGGCGCCCCAGTCGAAGTCGATCTGCGCGTCGGCGCGCACCAGGGCCGGCTGGGCGCTCAGCGTGGTGTTGTTGAAGTAGCGCGCGCGCCAGTTGCCGGGCGCCACACCCATATCGGCCGGGTTGAAGGCGATGTCGAGCTGCTTGACGCCGCTGCGGACGCTGCCCGGCTCGGTCACCTCGCCGCGCAGGGTGATCGTGTCGGTGATCAGGGCGAGCGTCTGGGTCAGGACCATCGTGCCGCTCGCGCTGCGCTCGATGTTCGCGGGCGGGTTGGTCAGCGTCGCGGCCGGCGCCGCGTTGTCGATCTTGAGCGTCTGGGTCGTGTAGCTGGCCTGGTCGGTGATGTTGCCGACCTGGTCGATCGCGCGGACGGCGATCGTATAGGTGCCGTTCGGAATCGCGACCGGCCGGCCGTCCTCGTCGACCGGCGCGAGCTGGTAGTCGATGCTCCAGGTATTCCCGGTGATCGAGGCCGTCTGCCAGGAGCCGCCCGGCTGGAGCAGAACCTCGACCGACCGGACGCCGCTGCCGCTCCAGCCCCCGGGCAGCGACGGGTCGTCCACGGAGCCGCGCAGCGGCACGATCCAGTCCTGATCCGCATTCCGCGTGGCCACGATCGTCGGGGCGCCCTGCACGCGCGTGCTTCCGCTCCAGATGTTGCTGCCGTCCACGACTGGCGCCGTGCCGTCGACCAGGATCTGCCGCGTCGTGGCGCTGGTCTGAACGTTGCCGACGGCGTCGGTGGCGCGGGCCGAGATGGTGTGCACGCCCTCGGCTGCGGGCACGGTGAGGGCGTAGCTCCACTGCGATGTGCCGCTCGCCTCCTGCCACGCGCCGCCGTCGATGCTTACCTCAACCCTGGCGGCGTAGGAGGTCGAGTCGGTGGCTGTGCCGCCGATCACGACGACCGTGCCAGGCCTGAGTCTCTGGTAGACCTGCGGCGAGGTGATCGCCGAAGTCGGGGCGTTGTTATCGATGGCGACTGTGCTGGACGAGCGCAGCGTGAGCGTGCCGAGGGTGGTGGCGCGCGTCAGCGCGACCCGATTCAGGTGGATAGTGTTCTGGGCGTGCGGGTTGTCCCACGGCGCGACGTTGGCCGAGAGCGCGCAGGCGCTCGCGTCGCAGGCGAGCGACGTGCCGCGCGGCGAGGGGACGAGCGTCTGCCACTGCCCGCCGACGTTCGCCTGGTAGGTGAAGCTCTGCTGCGCTCCGCGCAGCGTGCCGCTCGGGTCGACCGACTGGTAGCGGGTGGCGAAGCTCGCGCCACTGCGCGCCAGCCAGGAGACCAGCCAGCCGCGGTTGAGATTGTCGCGCTCGACGCGCGGTGCCAGGAGCGCATCGGCGGTGCCCCGGCTGGCGATCGCGATCACTTCGGGCAGAACTGTCGCGCCGCGCACCATGCGGCCGCGCACGCCGGCCCCATCGCGGTAGACAACCAGATCCGTGCTGGGGAACGGTTCGTAGGCGACCCGCGGCGCCTCTTCGCTGGCGGCGGTCACGGCGACCGGCTGGGCGCTGCCCGCCACGTAGCTGCCCCCGAAGGTGATCTGCGCGGTCCAGATGTCGATGTCCCCCGGCGCGGCGTAGTTCTCCCACACCGCGCGGTACCCCCCTCCGCCGTAGGCCAGGTCGATGTTGGCGTCGGCCTTGTCGCCGCCGGGCGCGTGGTGGTCGAGACGCTGTGTCTCGCCGAGCGTGTAGCTCGGCCCGTCCAGCGTGCGCAGGTGCAGCTCGCCGGCGCTCTCCCAGCCGATCAGGAACCCGCCGGCCGAGGCGGCCACCGCCGGGCGCAGCTCATCGGCCGCGCCGCTGGCGATCACATAGCGCGTCGCGCTCGCGAGGCCCGGCCGGACCAGCGCCCCGACGACGTCGAAGCTGCTGCCGCGCCGCTCGGACCAGACGATCAGACACGCGCCGTCGGCGCCGCTGACCGGATCGACACAGGCGATGTCGGGCGGGTCGTTGGCCTTGGGCGCGCTGCCGTCGTCGAGCACGAGCGACTGGCCGGCTGCCGAGAGCGTGCCATCGCTGGCGTAGACGACGATCCGCCCGTCGGCCACCTCGGGGCTGTTCTCAGCGCCGCTCGCGCCCTGCAGCACGGCCTGCAGGTACGTCTGGCCCCACCGCGCAGCCGGCGCGGCGACGATCGCGGTGTGCCATGGCACGCCGGACGTGACCGGGCGCGCGGACACGGCGGGCTGCGCCCAGCTCCAGTTCGAGGCGATGCTGCTCTCGTAGGTCGAGGCGTCGACCCTGGCTGTGAGTATGCGCTGGCCCGTGGACGCCTCGGCGTCGACGGTCAGGGTGCTGGCATGCGCCGCCGACTCGTCCGGCAGGAGATCGAACGGCGCGCTAGTCCCGCCGCTGATCTGCCACACCGCCTCGTGCGTCTGCGTGCCGCGGACCCCGAGCGACAGCGCGGCGTCGAGCGTGTTGCGGACAGTCGAGGTGAAGACGAAGGTCTGCCCCGGCGCGACGAACCTGTCCGCGTCGCTGACCTCGCTGGAGACCGAGAGCGGCGCCTGGTTGATCACGCGCGGGTGGTAGGGGAACTGCACCGGGTCCCGCTCGTGCAGTTCCTTCTCCAGCGCATCGCTCATGCCGTCATCGTCAGTGTCGGGCTGGAGCGGGTTAGAGACGACCCGCGTCTGCTTGCCGGGGGCGTAGGTGAACAGCCAGCCGTTCACCTCCTCGAAATCGCTGAGCCCGTCGCCGTCGGTATCGGCGCTGGCGGGGTTGGTGCCGATGCGCACCTCCTCGTAGTCGCTGAGGCCGTCGCCGTCGGTGTCCTTCGAGGAGAGCGAGATCGGTGTGCCCTGGGCGCGCAGCTCCATCTCGACGCGGTCGGAGAGCCCGTCGCCGTCGGTATCCCATTTGGTATCGTCGGGGTCGTTGCCGCCAGCGCTCGCCGCGCGCAGCCCGTCGCCGTCGCCGTCGGGCGGCGCGGTGAGGCGCGGGTCCCAGTTGAAGGCCACGAAACCATCGAGCGAGGACGGGAACACGTCGACGGTCAGGCCCATGTCGCCGGCGGTGTTCGTCCCGCTGATCGTCTGCTCCTTGCAGGAGGACATCCAGCCGGTGCCCCAGCACTCCACCGCCGGGATCGCGTAGCCGGTGGTGAGTCGGGCGGCGAGCGGCCGGTTCAGCCCTGCCTGCAGCGTCACGCTCTGCTCGCTGGTGACATCCTGCTCGGCCGACGCGCGGTACAGCCGCGAGGAGCGATCCTCGGTGGCGCCCAACGCGTACCGGAGCGTGTAGTGGATCGTGCTGTAGCGCACGTCGAACCAGGAGCCGCGCATGCTGCCGCGGACGGGCGCCGTCATCGGCACCCCCGCGTCGCTCAGGCGGTAGACGAACGTGGTCGAGCGCAGGTTCGACTCGCTGAGGTAGTCGTTGGCGTGGTAGAGCACGCTGCCGGTGGTGCTGGTCGTGGGAAGCTCGTGCTCGATATTGGTGCGGACGCGGGCGCGCACCCGGGCGACGTTGCCATCGACTATGCCGCGGGCGGGATCGTCGAGCACGATGTTCAGGCTCTGCACCTGAACCATGGTGTCGTTGTCCTTGACCTTGAGCAGCGGCTGGTAGTCGTAGATCAGGTTGGCGATCATCTGGGTCAGCATGCTGTTGATGCCCCAGCAGCTGCCGCCGACGCCCAGCTTGCACAGCACCATCAGCACTGTGTCGACCACGCTGATCAGGCTGACCAGGATCATGCCCGCGACGGTCAGCGAGAGCGCGAAGAACAGGATCGCGACGAGCGTGCTCCCGATCGAGTTGGCGATCAGCAGGCTGGCCTGGATGCTGCCGGCCTCCACTGCGCCGGAGGTGATCTGGTAGATCACCACGCCCCAGATCACGCCGACCTGGATAAGCAGGCCGATCACCGCGGCCGCCGCAGAGGACTTGATCGCGCTCGACGCGCCGGTCATGATCTCGAAGAGGGCCGAAGACAGGCTGATCCCCTGCGCCGCCATCGACTTGGCGACCTGGAAGGCCGAGATGATCGGCTTGACCACCGTCAGGAAGCCCATCACCGCGCCGACGAGCACCGCAGCCGTGATCGCGAAGGCCGTCTTGACCCAGCCCTGGCCCTGCATGTGCCCCGCGAGCATGGTGATGCCCCAGGCCGCCAGCAGCACCACGCCCACCACGACCAGGCCGATCAGCAGCGAGCGGCCGAGGAACGCCTTGGTGCTGGTGGTCCAGCTGCTCCACTTCAGGAAGTTGTAGACCTTCGCCAGCGTCCCGGCCGCCGCGGCTTCTTTGGCGAACCCCGAGAGAAACTGGAAGAACCCTTTGAGGCCCTTCTCGGTGACGGTGCCGGCGTAGAGCGTCTGGAGCGCGGCGTTGGTGAGGTACTTGATCCCCGGCCTCAACCCGCTGCCGATGATCGTCGCAGCCAGCGGCTTGTCGGGCAGGACGCTGGCGGCCTTGAGGATCGTGTCGCCGATCTTGACGGTGCTGATCGCGCCGGAGTAGAGCGACAGGTAGTAGAGCTGGAAGAAGACCAGCTTGCCGGCCGCGGTCTCGGCGTCGCTCTCGCCGCTGTCGATCTCGTCGTCGAAGACAGAGGCGTAGCGCCGCTTGAGCTCGTCCCAGTAGTCCACGATCGGCGCGGACTCCCAGGCGCCGGCCGAGGTGTTGTAGCGGTAGGGCGCCCAGTTCAGCCCGGCGATGGTGTGCTGCTTGAGGCCGCCGTTGGCGCCGAAGTCGAGCGTGAGGCTGCTGCCCGACCAGCGGAACAGGCCGGGCTGGTCCTGCACGTCCATGTTGAGCGCGCGGAAGCGCTCCTCGCGCGCGAACATCACCGTCGGCGTCACAACCCCGGTGGTGGGGAAGTCGCGCAGCACCAGCTCGCGCGTGTCGCGGGTGGCGATGCCCATGAGCGCGGCGTCGATGTGCGGGTAGCTCTTGGTCTGGACGCGCAGGATGTTCTCGACGTTCCAGCGCTGCTCGTCGGAGATGCCGCTGTTCGTGGTGTGGTTGAAGCGCCGGGCGATCTCCGCCACCGACAGGTCGAGGGCGCCGTCGCCCTGGCAGACGCCGCTGGCCGTCTGGGTGTCGCAGTCGCGCCCGGCCAGGAAGGTGCGGTCGAGCCCGGTCGAGAGCCGCACGAGCGCGTCGTCGCTCTGGAGGTCCGGGTCGACGGCCGGGTCCTCGTGGATGAAGGCCACGTCGACGCCGTGGTCCTCGCGTACATTCAGGCCGGTGAGCGACCACGTGTCGTAGTAGGAGTGGATCACCTGCGGCTGGTTGTAGCCATCGCAGATGTACGACGTGCCGTTCACGCGGCAGTTCCGGTCGACCAGCGCCTGGACCATCCAGACCAGCCGGACCTGGTGCGGCGCGCCCCAGCCGGCGGCGTTGGGCTGGTAGAGCATCTTGCCGTAGAAGGCGACCTGCTCGCCGCTCTTGTCGTCGGCCACGAGCTGGAGCGGCACATAGGCCACGCGGCTGCTCGCGCTCTGCTGGCGCACCGAGATCGCGTAGTTGCCGTACAGCTCGGTGTCGACCATCTGCTGGCCCTCGATCGGCAGCGGGGGGATGGTGGCGCAGGCGAAGCGCGCCGTGGCATCGGGCGGCGGGGCGCCGGGCAGCCACACCGCGATCGAGTGGTTGCCGTCGGCCAGCGCGGCCAGGCTGTGACCAGCGAACGACCCGATCCCGTCTGTGTTGACTACGACGGTGCTGGTGAGCCGGCGCACGGGGAGCTCGCAGGGGCCCTCCAGCAGGTCGTAGAACTTCTGGTACGGCTTGTCCACGCCGGCGATGATCTGGAGGTTGCCGCCCTGCTGGGTCAGCGTGACCTGGCCGGTGATGCCGGAGGGCCCGCCGTAGGAGGTGCGCGCCTCCTGGCTGGTGGCCTCGGCGAGCGGGAGCGTCACGTGCGGGTTGGCCAGCGGGAGGTTGCTCGCGCTGCCGGGCATCTGGATCTCCAGCATCGGCACGAACTTGACATCGCCGTCGGCGTCGGCCGGGCGCGCGACGTCGGGCTGCACGTCGGCGAAGGTTCTGCCGTCCACATCCTGCACCTGGCCGCTGTCGTCGCGCGGCCAGTCGAACACGCTGAAGGCGTACCAGAGGTGCTTCGGGTCGGTGGGCCGCAGCTGGAACTCGACGTAGCTCAGCGTGCCGGGGGTCAGGTTGTCGATCGTCAGCGCGAGCGGGCTGCTCTGCGAGAAGACCGTGGCCTGCTTCTGGAACGGCGACAGGTCGAGCCGATCGGGCACACCGTCGCCATCGTTGTCGAGGTCGACGATGTCGGGCACGCCGTCGCCGTCGGTGTCGCGCTGCCACTCGCGCCCGTCGTCGATCGTGTCCTCGTTCGTGTCGGCGCGCAGCGGGTCGGTGTAGTAGCGCACGCCGTTGTGGAGGAAGCCGACGACCTCGTCGTAGTCGCTGATGCCGTCGCCGTCGGTGTCGCGGCCGTCGGGCACGCCGTCGCCGTCCTCGTCGGCGGTGGACGAGCTGGTGCCGAGCAGGCTCTCCTCGTAGTCGGTCAGCCCGTCGCCGTCGCTGTCCTCGGTGGACTGCGGCGAGAGCTGCTGCTGGAAGAGCTGGGCGTCGGCCACGAGCGGGTTGGTGCCGATGAAGCGCTCCTGCACGTCGCTCAGCCCATCGCGGTCGAGGTCGCGCCCGTCGTCGGCGCGGATGCTCTGGAGCGCCTCGGGGCCGCCGGGCTGCTGCGCCGCCGTCTCCGCGCGCAGGCCGTCCAGCGTGCGCATCATCTCGCTCTGCTGCTCGCGCTGCTGCTGCGCCTGCAGCTTCTCCTGCTGCTCGCGGGCGAAGGCGCGCGCCGGCTCGCCCCCGACGATCGGGGACGTAACGAGCACAGCGATCAGCACAGCGGCGAACACGCGGTACAGCGCCCGCGAGCGGATGTAGCGGACGAGCGCGTAGCAGATCAGCAGCACCGCCGCCATCAGCGTGGCCGAGCGCAGCGCCGGCGCGCCGGCCGATGTGATCGCGGCGAGCCCGCGGGCCGCATCGGCCGCCGCGCCCCCGGTGGCCGGCGCGCCGAAGCCGGAGAAGTCGACGGTGATGCTGGCGGTGATCTGCCGGTCGGGGAGCGGCGGGAACTGCAGCGTCAGGATCTGGCGCACCGGCAGCCCGTCGGCGCCGACCCACAGCTCGCCCTGGCCGGTCATGTTCTGGTACTGCTCGGAGGGCCTGAGCTGCACGCCGGCGGGCAGCTTGCCCTGCTCGCGCAGGTACTGCTCGGTCTGCTCGAGCATCGCCTGGGCGAAGGCCGGCCCGTCGACGCGGAACGCGTAGCGCTCGAATGTCAGCCCGTTGCGCGTCTCGGCGCCGAGCGGCTCGATGTCGCGGGCGGCCGCCAGGAACGCCAGGAAGTCGCCGCTGGGCGCGAACGTGGCGCTGAAGTCGTTGATCTCCTGCCAGTCCTGCCCGCCCTGGCGCGCAAAGGCCCGCTCGCCCTCGACCTTGATCTCGACCGCGCCCTGCTCGCCGGCGACGCTGCCGCCGCTCTGCCAGAGCGTGAAGTGCAGCGATCGCTGCGGCAGGTTGGCCTGGCCTTCGAGCCGCAGGTGGTCCTGCCGGCTCTGCTGCCCGACGCTCGTGACGGTGGCGAGCGGCGCCGTGATCTGGGTGATGTCGGCGTTAAAGCGGTAGGAGCCGGCTTCGCGGGCTCTGCGCCAGGCGGCGCTGGGTCCAGACTCGGTGGCGGTGGTCAGCGGGGCGAGGGTGAGCAGCGCGCAGAAGAGCAGCGCGCCGATCGCGCCGAGGAGAGCGCGAGCGCGTACAGCGTGCATGGCTAGTCTCTGCAGTCAGGGCTAGGGCGGACGGCACAAACACGGCTAGACAGAAGCGAGCGTTACACACTTGGGTTGTTGTTTACATTTTTAGGATAGGCACAGATACGGCGCGGATCTATCGGCAAACGGCATCTTTTGATACTCAGATCGATTGCGCACCCGCAATCAGCGCGGGCGCGCCGGCGCAGCGGGTATAATGGCGGGCGGCTGCGCCCGAGCGCCGGTGTGCTGCGCGTGAGCAGCGGCATAGGACTGGCGCTCGGCCCCAGGTTAGGAAGAGCCACAGCCAGCACAGCCTCACGGCACGGCGCATCCTCCTGCTCCTGCCGGCGCCCCGCGCGGCTGAGCTCCGCCGCTCGGCTGCTGAAGGCGCCGGGGCCCAGCCATGCGTCCATCTACCATCGTACGAGCTTGAGGGCACAGAGATGTTACAGCTTGTCCGGCGTTTCCTGGCCTACTACCGGCCCTACAAAGGGCTGTTCCTGCTTGACTTCAGCTGCGCCGTGGTGGCGGCGGTGCTCGAGCTGAGCTTCCCGCTCTTCGTGAACTACGTGATCGACACCCTGCTGCCGAGCCTGAACTGGCCGCTGATCCTCGCCGCGTGCGCGGGGCTGCTGGTGGTCTACTGCCTGACGGCGGCGCTGCAGTTCATCGTGGCGTACTGGGGACACATGCTCGGGATCAATATCGAGACCGACATGCGGCGCCTCATGTTCAACCACCTGCAGAAGCTCTCGTTCCGCTTCTACGACAACCACAAGACCGGCCACCTGATGTCGCGGATCTCCACCGACCTGTGGGACATCGGCGAGGTGGCCCACCACGGCCCCGAGGACGTCTTCATCGCCGTGATGACGCTGGTGGCGGCCTTCGTGGTGATGCTCACCGTGCACGTGCCGCTCGCGGTGCTCACCTTCCTGGTGGTGCCGGGGATGATCTGGCTCGGCCTGCACTTCAACCGCAAGATGACGCAGGCCTTCCGCAACATGTACGTCGAGGTCGCGGAGTTCAACGCCCGGGTGGAGGACAACATCGGCGGGATCCGGGTGGTGCAGGCCTTCGCCAACGAGGAGCACGAGAAGCGGCTGTTCGCCCAGAACAACATGCGCTTCCGGCGGGCCAAGCTGCGCGCCTACAACATCATGGCCTGGAGCTCGTCGCTCAGCTACATCCTGATGCGCCTCGTCTCGCTGTTCGTGCTGCTCTGCGGGGCCTGGTTCATCTTCCGCGGCGAGCTGAGCACCGGCGAGTTCGTCGGCTTCATCCTGCTGACGAACATCCTCTTCCGGCCGATCGAGAAGATCAACGCGGTGATCGACACCTACCCCAAGGGCATCGCCGGCTTCAGGCGCTACCTCGAGGTGATGGACACCGAGCCGGAGGTGCAGGACGCGCCCGACGCGATCGAGGTGGAGCGGCTGCGCGGCGAGATCTGCTACCGGGACGTGACCTTCGGCTACGACCCGCAGCGCCCGGTGCTGAAGAACATCAACCTCACCATCCGCCCCGGCGAGACGGTGGCCTTCGTCGGGCCGTCCGGCGCCGGCAAGACGACGCTCTGCAGCCTGCTGCCGCGCTTCTACGACGTGGACAGCGGCCAGATCACGGTGGACGGCCACGACGTCCGCAGGCTGAAGCTAGCCTCGCTGCGGCGGCAGATCGGCATCGTGCAGCAGGACGTCTTCCTGTTCTACGGCACGATCCGCGAGAATATCGCCTACGGCAACCTGGAGGCGAGCGAGCCGGAGATCTGGGAGGCGGCGCGGCGCGCCCAGCTCGACACCTTCATCCAGTCGCTGCCGGACGGGCTGGACACGCTGATCGGCGAGCGGGGCGTGAAGCTCTCCGGCGGCCAGAAGCAGCGCCTGGCGATCGCCCGCATGTTCCTGAAGAACCCACCCATCCTGATCCTCGACGAGGCCACCTCGGCGCTCGACACCGAGACCGAGCAGGCGATCCAGCAGTCGCTGGCCGAGCTAGCCGAGGGGCGCACCACGCTGATCATCGCCCACCGGCTGGCGACGATCAAGAACGCCGACCGGATCGTGGTGGTGACCGAGGACGGCATCAGCGAGGAGGGCGCCCACCAGGAGCTGATCCACAGCGGCGGCATCTACAGCCGGCTGCACCAGGCGCAGTTCGGCGACTGGCGGGGCTGAGGTCCGGGCGGGAGCACGAAAGGAGCGACACATGTCACCTACACGGCGCCGCACGATCTGCTGGGCGCCGATCTGGAACAAGCGCCGGGAGGGCATCGGGCTGGAGCATCTGCTCCTGGCGGAGGGCGTGGCCGACAGCGTCGTCCTCGCCTTCGACGAGGAGCGCGGCCCGTTCCGGCTCACCTACCGCCTGACCTGGGACGAGGCGTGGCGGCTGCGCGATGCCGCGCTGGCGGTGGAGATGGAGGGCTTCTCCCGCTCGCTGCGCCTGCAGACCGACGGGCGGGGCCGCTGGCGAGACGGCGAGGGCCGGGCCATCGACGAGCTCGACGGCTGCGTGGATATCGATATCTGGCCGACGCCGTTCACCAACAGCTTCCCGATCCGCCGCGAGCCGCTGGCCGTGGGCGAGCGGCGGCAGTTCCGCATGGCCTGGGTCTCCGCGCCGGACCTGACGGTGCGCCCGCTGCCGCAGGCCTACACGCGGCTGTCCGACCGGCTCTACCGCTACGAGAGCCTCAGCGGCAGCGGCTTTCAGGCGGACCTGTCCGTGGACGAGGACGGCATCGTGCTGGACTACCCGGGCCTGTTCCGGCGGATACCAGGGGAGCAGTGAGCAGCGAGCCTCCGCTCCACATACAGGCGGCTGAGAGACATGTGCGCCTCTCAGCCGCCGGCCTCAGCGACGCCCGCTCTCCAGCGTGCCGGGCTGACGCTCGGCCTGGGCGAACGCACGCTCGCCGAGCGCGCGCAGGGTGTCGACGAGCTCGGCGGGCTTTCGCACTGTGAACGGGCAGTTGAGCAGGAGGAGCTGCGCCGCGATCCAGTCCAGCGGATCGTACCGGCCGCGCAGCAGAACGCCCTCGGGAACCCGCTCGAGGATCGCCCACCCCGGCTGAAGCTGCCACGCCACCCGCTCCAGCGTCGTCTCGATCAGCACCTCGACCTCCCAGCCCCACGGCGCCATCGCCAGGCTCTGCGTTACGAACGTCAGGCTGTCGAACTGCGGCGGCCGCGTGAATGTCTCGGGGAGCACCTCCAGCGCATTGATCCGGTCCAGCCGGAACACCCGCATCGCCTGGCGCAGGTGGCACCACGCGGCGAGGTACCAGCGGCCCCAGTGGAAGACGAGGCCGTAGGGGTCCACCCGCCGCTCGGTCTCGGCGGCGCCCGACTGATACCTGAGCAGCACGCGCTCACCGCGTGTGATCGCCAGGCTGAGCCCCATCAGGGTGCTGCTGCTGGGATAGAAGGCGGCAGCCGGCGCGGGCGCGAAGGTGACGACATCGCGGACCGCCTGCAGCCGCTCCCGCAACGCCTCAGGGAGCACCCGCTCGAACTTCGCGAGCGCCCCCGCGGTGGCAGCCGGCTCCACACTCATCCCCTGGCGCTGCGCCAGGATCAGGCTGAGCGTGATCGCGAGCGCCTCGTCGTCGCTGAACATCAGCGGCGGCAGCTTGTAGCCCGGCCGAAGGCGGTAGCCGCCGTACGGCCCGCGCGTCGACTCGATCGGGATGCCGAGATCCTCGAGCATCGTGATGTAGCGCCGCACGGTGCGGCGGTCCACTTCCAGCTGCTCGGCGATCGCTGCGCCGCTGATGCCGGGCCGCGACTGCAGCATCTCCAGGATCGCGAGCACACGCGTCGTCGGGTGGTACATGGGCTGCTCCAGTGTGACACAGGTTGCGCGGCGGCACGGCCGCACACGCCGTAGGAATAGGGCGAATGATAACCGCTATCGCTGGTACGATGGATGCCGGCAGCGGCGTGGGCGCTCGGCACACGGCACTCGGCTGCCGGATCGCACAGGAGGAGGTGCCCCATGAACGCAGCTGCCTTTCGCCACTTCTACGACTACCACTTCGCCGAGAACCGCAAGCTGTGGGACCGCTACATCACCAAGCTCTCCTACGAGCAGTTCACGCAGCCGGCAGCCTACTCGCGCGGGTCTGTTCGCGACCAGATCCTCCATCTCATGAACACGGATGAGGGGTGGTTCAGCGAGCTGCGCGGCGCCGCGCCCGTGGAGCTGCCCCCCGCCGGGAACGGCGACGATCGCGACCGTATCCGCGCGCACTGGGACGGCGTCGAGCGGCGCATGCGCGAGTATCTCGCGGCGCTGCGGGACGACATGCTGTTCAGCACGCCGATCGAGGAGCCGGAGGAGGACAGGGGCCTCGTCGTCTGGCAGGTGCTGCTCCATGTAGCCAACCACGGCACAGATCATCGCGCACAGCTGCTCAGACAGCTCAGCGATCTGGGTGTCAAGACGAAGTCTCAGGACTACATCTTCTTCGTCTTCGAGAGCGCTGCGCAGGAGAAGCAGGCGACGAAGGATGAGCTGGTGGCGTGGCTGCGGGGCGGGCAGCGGCGCTGGGAGGCCCTGCTCGATCAGATCGGCCCGGCGCGCATGGAGCAGCCCGGCGTGAACGGCGACTGGTCTATGAGGGACATCGTCGCGCACCTGACCGGCTGGGAGCGCAGAGTCGTCGCCAGCCTGCAGGCCGCGCTGCGCGGCGAGCCGGAGCCGCCGCCCCCCTGGCCGGCGCATCTGGAGGCCGAGGACGACATCAACGCGTGGATCTACGAGGCCAACCGCGACCGCTCGGCGCGCGAGGTCCTCGCCGACGCCCGAAGTGTCTTTCAGCAGCTCCTCGCCACCGTCGAGAGCCTCCCCGACGGTGCCCGGATTGTGCGGATCGGACCGACGTTCTACCACGTGTGGGTGGGAGAAGAGCGCTTCCCCGCCGGCGAACTCTTCAACCACTTCCGCGATGACCACGAGGCAGACGTGCGGGCGTGGCTGGCGCGCGCCGAGCGCGAGTAGGTGTGGCGCGCCGGCCCTGCCCCCGCTTCACCCCGACGATCAGGGCTGGCGCCCGGCCCCGGCCGGCCCGTACCACAGCACGCCGCCGCGCGAGTCGCGCAGATAGCAGCGCTGCTCCTGTGGGCTCGACGCCTGCTGGCACTGGACCTCGGTCGTGTACGGCTGCTCCGGCGCCACCGCCCAGCCCAGCGCCTCCCGCAGCGACACCTGCGCCATCGCCGGGTCGGTGATGGCGATCTCGCCTCGCCACAGCGCGCCGAAGCCGCCGCTCGGCACCAGCCTGCCCGCCGGCGGCTCGCCGGCGACGGGCGGCGGCGTGCGCAGCGTGTATGGAGCGCGCTCGATCCAGTACCGCCCGGAGTCGTCCACGGCGATGAACAGGTCCGGCGCGCGCAGCCACAGCATCACGCCGCGCTCGAAGCGCTGGGAGGAGCCCGCGTGCGCGGTGGCGGGGCCCTGCGGGCACAGCTCGGGCGCCGGCTGTAGCTCTGCGTGGGAGCGCCACGAAGGGCTGAGCATGCTGCGTCCTCAGCCCTTCGGAGCGTCTTCACTCCGTATTCTCAGCGCTGCGCTGCTTGAAGGTTGGGGTCAACATCGCCGTTCGACCAGATCATGGGGAGTACCATAACCGGGTGCAGCACAGGCGGTTCCGGGGGATCGGGCGGATGGGGCTGATCCGGGGGATCAGGAGGATCGACGGGCTGCGGCGTCCGCACGAAGTCGGTGACGCTGTGGCTGACAGCCGGCGGGCCGGCGATGGAGGCGGTCACGACGACGCCGGTGAGGCCAGCGGCCGCGCCCGCCGGCACGGTCACGCTCACGGTGAAGGTGCAGCCCGCGTTCTGCACCAGGCTGCAGCTCGGCTGCGACGGGGCGGCGCTCCAGCCAGCAGGCGAGCCGACGACGCTCGCCGACAGCGAGAAGGTCCCGGCCTGGTTGCCGGTGTTGGTGAGGACGTGGGTGAACGTCACAGTCGTCGGCAGCGGTAGGCTGGCGTCCTGCGTCTGGCCTGGCGAGAGCGCTGGCAGCGCCGCGTCGACCACGTCAACCGTGTCGGTGTGGGTCTGGGACACTGGCCTGCTGCTGGACTGTGCGCTCACGTCGATCGTGTAGCTGCCGGCGCCCTGGCCATCGGGCACCTGGACCTGCACGAGCACCTCACGGCTCTCGCCTCCCGCAAGGGTGAGCGGCTCGAGCGGGGCAGCCGCCAGCCCGCCGGCCGCCACGATCGTGAAGGTGTCGGCTGTGTCGCTGTGGTTGGTCAGCGTGTGGGTGAACGACACCGTCTGGCCCGGCACAACATCGCTGACCGCCGGCTGTGTGGCCGCGCTGAAGGTGAAGGACGATCCCCGCACGAAGTCGGTGACGCTGTCGCTGGCAGGCGGCGGCCCGCCGTAGCTGGCGGTCACGGCCACGCCGGTGAGACCAGCGGCGGCGCCCGCCGGCACGGTCACGTTCACGGTGAAGGTGCAGCTCGCGTTCTGCACCAGGCTGCAGCTCGGCTGCGACGGGGCGGCGCTCCAGCCGGCAGGCGAGCCGACGACGCCCACCGACAGCAAGAAGGTCCCGGCCTGGTTGCCGATGTTCGTGAGGACATGGGTGAATGACAGGGTTGTAGGCTGCGGCCAGCCGGCGATCCGCGTCTGGCCTGGCGAGAGTGCCGGCACCGCCACGCCGACCACGACAGCGGTATCGGTGTGAGTCTGCGGTGTTAGCGAGATGCTGGACTGTGCGCTCACGTCGATCGTGTAGCTGCCGACACCCTGGCCGTTGGGCACCAGGACCATCACGACCACCTCGCGGCTCTCGCCTCCCGCAAGGGTGAGCGGCTCGAGCGGGGCAGCCGTCCATCCACTGGGCGCCACGATCGCGAACGTGAAGGTGTCAGGTTCATCGCTGCTGTTCGTCAGCGTGTGGGTGAACGACACCGTCCGGCCTGGCACACCGTTGTTGACTATCGGCTGTGCGGCCGCGCTAAAGGTGAAGTCCCCGGCAGCTTTGTTGGCGAAGGTCTTGGCGGGCGTGGGAGCGTCTGCGGCGCTGATTGGCGGGGCTGAGGGCACGCCGACTATCAGCAGTGCCACCAGCACAACGTGGATAATAGACATACTGAGGCCTCACCGATCGATTGCTACTGCACACGGGCTTGTTGGAACGGCAGCGGTTCCGGTGAGGCGGGAAGGGTGCTGGCGCCACGCCCCCGAGCACGAAAGCGGAGTGTGTCGATGTCACAGCAGCACATCCAGACTGGCCGAGAACGGCGCGCCGGTGTGGTGCTCTACATCTCCGCTTTCACAGGAGCAGAGGAACGTATCGGAGTTCTCTATCCAGCGCGATGGGAGGCGCGAGCCGAGGAGAAGCTGAGCACCATGTTGGGCAGAGTAGCTACGAGTATACGTCGACAGCGCTGCTGGGTCAAGGACAGCATAAACAGGCGGGGACATCTACTTGGCGATGCCCTCGCCTGATGCTGACAGCGCGTGTGCCGGGGCCGCCTGCTGCGCCGAGCTCCGCTCGTGGTGGGCGGCGCCTCACATTGTCAGCGAGTGTATCCGACGGCATCGCCCCTGTCAACGCGGAAGCACATCGCCGGGCAGGTGGGGCGCTGAAACGCTCGGTGCGATGCTGCGGGCTTGCAGCACACCGGCGACCACCTAGCATCGCCGCTGCAGCGTGGCCTAGCGCTTGGTGTATAATATACACCTGCTGCCCATTGTCGGTCGCCTGGCCTGTAGTTGCCGGGATACCGTGGTGGGCAGTCCTGCTGTCAGAGTGTCAGGGGATATGGACTAGCACAACACCTTAGTACTCACCCGGTTCGGATGTTGGCCGGTTCCGACCGGTCGTGCGGCTGTCCTTCCGCGGCCGGGGAGCTCTCTGCCTAACGGGCTGCACGCGGCCGCAGCGGTCGGTCTCGAGGCCAACTCCGCAACCGAGGTTCTGGAATGATCTTCCGGTCATTGCAGGAACCCCCAAATCGACCGGCTCCGGTGCTCGTCGCCACGGCGTACGGGCCGGGATCGGTGGTTTCGCTCGTCGCGCATCAGCGGCGGGCGTTGGAGTTCGAGACTAAGGAGAGAACCATGCGAATCGCGCAAGTCGCCCCGTTATACGAGAGCGTTCCACCCGTAGCCTATGGGGGTACGGAGCGCATTGTTCACTATCTGACCGAGGAGCTCGTCGCGATGGGACACGAGGTCACGCTCTACGCCTCCGGCGACTCGCGGACCTCGGCGAAGCTCGTGCCCGTCTGCGCGCGCTCACTGCGGCTCAACCCCAACTGCGTGGACCCGATCGCGCATCACATCGTGATGCTCGAGATGCTGCTGCGCGACTACCATAAGTACGACGTCATCCACTTCCACATCGACTTCCTCCAGTACCCGCTTGCTCGGGCCCTGCGGCTGCCGCAGCTGACGACGCTGCACGGCCGCCTCGATCTGGCGGATTACCAGGCCGTCTACAACCGGTTCCGCGACATGCCGGTGGTGTCGATCTCCAATACGCAGCGCACTCCGCTGCCGCAGGCCAATTGGATCGGGACCGTGTACCACGGCCTGCCCGAGAACCTGTACCGGTTCTCGCCGAACGGCGGGGACTACTTCGTTTTCGTCGGCCGCATCTCACCGGAGAAGCGCGTCGACCGGGCGATCGAGATCGCGACGGCCCTCGGCACCAAGCTCAAGATTGCGGCCAAGATCGACAAGGCCGACCGCGAGTACTTCGAGAAGGAGATCGCGCACCTGTTCGACAACCCCCTGGTCGAGTACCTGGGCGAGATCGGCGATGCGCAGAAGTCGGATCTCATCGGCGGCGCGCGCGCGCTGCTCTTCCCGATCGACTGGCCGGAGCCGTTCGGCATCGTGATGATCGAGGCCATGGCGTGCGGGACCCCGGTCATCGCCTTCCGCCACGGCTCGGTGCCCGAAGTGCTCGACGACGGCGTGACGGGGTTCATCGTCGACGACATGCCCTCGGCCATCGCGGCGGCCGCGCGGGTGCACGAGCTCGACCGCCATCGGGTGCGCCAGGTGTTCGAGCAGCGCTTCACGGCGCGGCGGATGGCCACGGACTACCTCAAGCTGTACCGGCGGGTCTCCGAATCGAACCTGATCCCCTTTCCCGGGCATCAGGTTGCGGCCGGCTCCCGCAATGTCGGATGACGGCAACAGGAGGTGGAGAGGCTCGAATGAGAGGCGAGGTTAGGAGAACGAGCGGCTCTGCAGGGAAAACCGCCTAGAGCGAGCCGCAGCCTTCTTCGCGAGGGAGGACGCGAGAGGGCATGCTCCGACACTCACTGCGTGTGCGCCCTGTCTGCGCACACGTGAGCTGTCAGGTGTTGTGCTAGGACATACGCTGACACTACGAGGCCCGAGAATGCTCTGTTCTCGGGCCTCGTAGTAGCTGGGGAGGCGAAGCCTCTCCAAAATCTCTTTTCTGCCGCTCTGTGGCGGGGAAAAAGTTTCCATGGAGGGCCGAAGGCCCTCCACACCTCCCAGAAGTGCTTTCCGAGGAACGAAAGAAAGGGGATGGTACCCCCAGCGGGATTCGAACCCGCGATCTCCACCTTGAAAGGGTGGCGTCCTGGGCCACTAGACGATGGGGGCACTGGCCAGGTATTATAGCAGGGTGTGCCGAAAACGCAACAGTGAGGCCTGCGGCACGCTGGTTGCCGTGATCCCGACGGGATCTGCGCCGAGCTGACGACGCGAGCGTGATATGTTGCAAACGGTCAACCGCTGGGCCGCGCCGGCCGCCCTGATCGCAGCGGGCGCCTGGCTGCTCCTCCAGCTTGCGGGGACGAGCTGGCTCTTCGTGCGCCACGACTGGGCCGCGGTCACGTTCCCCTACCCGCTGGACTACGGTGAGGGGCCGCTGCTCGACCAGGCGGTCGGCCTCGCGCAGCTGGAGAACATCTACCGGCCGGATCTCAGCGCGCCGCCGTACAGGGTGGCGAACTACCCGCCGCTCTTCCCGCTGCTGCAGGCGCCGTTCGCGGCCATCGTCGGCCCGGCGTTCTGGTACGGCCGCGCCATCGCCGCCGCGTCGGCCCTCGCCGCGGCGCTGTTCATCGGGCTGACGCTGCACACGCTCACGCGCGACATCCTCGCCGCCGTGGTCGGCGGCCTGCTGCTGCTGGCCTTCCCCTACATCCTGCACTGGTCGCCCCTCAACCGGGTCGACTCGCTCGCGCTCGGGCTGAGCACGGCCGGCCTGTTCGTCGTCGCCCGCTGGCCGCACCGGCGCGCCGGGATCATCGCCGCCGCGCTGCTGCTCACGGCGGCCATCTACACCCGCCAGTCCTACGCGCTCGCCGCGCCGCTCGCGTCGTTCGTCTGGCTGCTGCGCGAGCCGCCGCGACGGCGCGCCTTCGAGCTCGCGGGGCTCGTCGCGGGCCTGGGCATCGCGCTGCTCCTGCTGCTGCAGCTCGTCACCGGCGGCGGCTTCTTCCTCCACACCGTCGTCGCCAACGTCAATCCGTTCTTCTGGGGCAGCGTGCGCTACCACGTCGACGAGATGGTCACGCACATCTGGCCGCTGCTCGGCGCCGCCGCCGTATTCGCGCTGGCCGGCGCCGTCCTCCGGCCCGCCGCCTGGTGGCTGATCGCCCCTTACCTGCTCGGCGCCGCCGCCTCGGCGCTGACGATCGGCAAGACCGGCTCGAACGTCAACTATCTGTTCGAGCTCTGCGCTGCCCTCAGCCTCGCCGCCGGCGCGATCCTGGGCGCGGCCGGGCGCTCCCGCTGGCTGCAGGCGCTCCTCTGCCTCGGCCTGGCGCTCCAGGTGAGCGTGATGGCCGGCTGGTCGCGCGAGAACTACGAGGGGCGGGTGATGGACAAAATAGCGCAGCGGGACGAGATCGCCCGCCTGCTGGATATCGTGCGCGAGGCGCCGGGGCCGGTGCTGGCCGACGAGTACATGGGGCTGGTGCCGCTGGCCGGCAAGCGCCTGCAGTACCAGCCGTTCGAGTTCAAGCAGCTGGCCGAGGCCGGCGTGTGGGACGAGCAGCCCTTCGCGCGCCAGCTCGACGAGCACGCCTTCCCGGTCATCCTGATCTACGACCCGCCGACCTGGAACTCGTTCGGCGAGCGCTGGACCGGGCGGCAGCGGCTGTACATCAGCACCGGGTACCGCGCCGCAGAGCGCCTGGCGGATACGGTGGTGTACCGGCCGCCGGAGTGACGCCGCTACCCCCTGCCCATCAGCCCTCTGATCAGCAGCTGCGCCGTCGCCAGGTTTGTGGCCAGCGGCACGTTGTAGAGGTTGCAGACCCGCAGCAGGCTCTGGATGTCGGGCTCGTGCGGGTGGGCGTAGAGCGGGTCCACCAGGAAGATCACCCCGTCCACCTCGCCGGCCACCACCCGCGCCGCGATCTGCGAGTCGCCGCCGAGCGGCCCCGAGAGCATGCACTCCACCTCCAGCCCCAGCTCATCGGCGATGCGCCGCCCGGTGGTGCCGGTGGCTATCAGCTCGCAGCCCGCCAGCTGCTCGCGGTGCGCCCGCACGAAGGCCACCATGTCGTCCTTCTTCCGATCATGGGCGATCAGTGCCAGCCGTGTCATGGTTGCTCCCTACGGCAATGTGGTATCCTGTGAGCCGGCCACGTTGGCCGGAATGATGCTGTGTAATTTACAACCATCTTCCATAAGCCGCCCTACAAAAAGGTAAAAAGGGCTAGACTGTAACGAAGCCGTGTGCTACACTTCCACACTGGATGTCGCAGCGCCGCCGGAGGCCCCTCGCGGGCCCCCCGCAGCCATGAGCGGGTGCCTGAGGGCGCCCATCGCGGAGGTGTTGTCCATGTCGACCCGTCCACATGCAGCGCGCGCCTCGCTCCTGTTCGCGCTGCTGAGCATCACGCTTGCCGCGTGCGCGAACCTGGGCGCTCCACAGCAGCCGACCAACCCGCCCGGGCCGGCCGGCCAGCCAGCTGGCGTCGCCTCCTACCCGGGCCCGGGGGTCGCTGCGACTGTCACGGCTATTCAGGCCCAGCCGACGGTGGACACGGCGCAGACACCCCAGACTCAGCCGACGGCGGACGCGGCGCAGACGCCCCAGGGCATACCGACGCCGGACACGGTGGTGGGCAGCCTGCTCGGCCCCGAGTGGACCGTGGCCTACAGCGGCGATCTGAACCGCGACGGGCGGCCGGACGCGGTCGGCTGGGCCCCGGCGCCCGGCATGATGCCCGGGCAGACCTTCCGCCAGCCAATGTACACGAACTACGCCGGTCCGGCGAGCCAGGTCGTGATCGTGCAGGCCGGCCCGGATAACCGGCCGCAGATCCAGTTCCTGGCGACGACGACCCGGCTGACCGCCGGCAGCACCGTGCTCTACAACTTCGACGCCAGCCGGGCGCCGGCGGCCTTTATGGTGCGCGTGACCGCCGCCGGCCCGACGCTGCTGGACGTCGTGCAGGTCGACGGCGCCGGGGAGCCGATCGCGCAGGGGATCGGCATCCGCTGGGTCGATGGCGCCTACCGGCTCAGCGCCGGGCCGGGCAAGTAGATGCGCACGCTACGGGACGGTCGCCTCGCAGCGCGCCTCGGCCTGCTGCGTATCGAGCGAGATGTCCTGCAGCAGCTCGCCGTTGACGGCGATCGCGCAGCCGACCGCGCCTGTGTCGCCGACGCGCTCCACGCTCACCACGAGCTGCCGGCCGGCGCGGGCGCGGAACCCAAACGTCCAGGGCGGCTCGAGGTTACGCTGCTCCTGTACGCCGATGTCGTTGAGATAGCTGATCGCCACCTGTGGCGCCGTGCCAGTCACGCGATACTCGACGCGCGCCGAGCGCGGCGCTGCGGGAGGTGACTGAGGTGGTCCGAGTGTTGCGAAGTAGATCGTGAGCGCCGCCGCCAGGCCGCCGACGGCGAGCGCCGTGAGCCAAATATTCCTACGTTCTGTCATCGTCTACGCTCCTGCGAGGCCGGCCGGCCCAGCGCCGCCACCACGCTCGCACGCGCAGTATAGCATGTAGCGTCAGCGCCGGCCGTCGCAGGCCGGGACTGCCCGGCGCTTCTTCCTACGAATGGGCGGGTAGGTGTCTATGGCGGCGGACTCGTCTGGAAACGACACGGCTACCCGCGGGGCGCCGGCAGGGCGGCGCCCGATGGGACTCTGGCAGCGCTATCTGAGCGTCCGGTCGGACGACATCGTCCGGCAGACGATCAACCGCGGCTTCCTGCAGGTCGTCGCGCTGCTGGCGCTGCTGGCGCTGATCGGCGCCGTCACCAGCGCCATCCTCGGCGAGCCGCTGCGCTTCGTCATCGCCTACGTGGCCTACATCCCCCTGGCGGCGGCGGCCGCGCTGCTCGCGCGGCGCGGCGGCCTCAGCGGCGCGAGCCTGCTGGCCCTGACGCTGGCGGTGCTGATCGTGTTCGCCTACCGGCCGACGTACTACGTCGAGCCGATCGCTATCCACGTGCTGTTCCTGCTCCCGGCGATCATCGCCGCCCTCTTCGTCCACCCCAGGGCCGGGTTCGCGGTGATCGCGGTGCAGGTGGTGCTGTTCGGGGCCGCGCTGCTGCTGTACGGCATCGACGCCGGGCGATCGGCGCGCTTCCTGACCCTGGCGACGATCAACCTGGCGGGGATGATGGTGCCGGTGTACGTCGGCGCCCGGCTGTTCCGCGAGACGGTGGGCAGCCTCAACCGGGCCCGCGCCAGCCTCGACGCGCAGGTCTCCGCGCAGACGGCCGATGTGCGCCGGCTGAAGGCCCTGCGCGAGCACGACATCACCGCCGTGGTCCACGATATCCACAACCACATGCAGCTGGTGCGCTCGGCGGTGGACGAGCTGCTGATGGACGCCGAGGAGGCGGGGGCGGACACGGCGGCGCTGGCGAGGGCCGAGCGGCGCGCCGGGTTTGCCATGCGTGCGGCGGTGAGCCTGGTGAACGATCTGCGCACCGCGGTGCTGCTGGAGAACGCCGAGCTCCGCGTGCAGCGCCAGCCGACCGACCTGGCGCTGCTGGTGCAGGGCACGGTGGACCAGTTCGCCACGCAGATCGCGCAGGCCGACATCCGTGTGACGCTCGAGATCGCCGACGATACGCCGCTGGTGTGGGTGGACTCGGCCAAGCTCGAGCGCGTGCTCGTCAATCTGATCGGCAACGCGATCAAGTACACGCATCCGGCGAGGTCCGGGGCGGGCGAGATCTACCTTCAGCTCGGGCCGGCGGAGAACGGCGTGCGCCTGGTCATCCGCGACAACGGGCGCGGGATGGACGCCACCGCGCTCGCGCGGCTCGGGCGGCCGTTCACGCGCCTCGCGTCGGCGCGCGGCACCGACGGGATGGGGATCGGCGTCTACATCAGCCGCGGGATCGTCGAGCTGCACGGCGGCTCGCTCAGCTTCGCCTCCGCCGGGCCCGGGCAGGGCACCGCGGCGACGATCTGGCTCCCGATTCGCGGCGACATCGCGGCGGAGCGCGAGGAGTCCGAGCTGGAGGCCGGGGGCTAGGCCGACACCGCCGGCTCAGCGAGCGGTCAGGCGCACCATGTCGAACGCCGCGCCCGCCAGCAGCGACGCCAGGCCGACCGACACAGCGCCCGGCGCCACGTCGAACGTGCCGATCGGACGCCCCTCCCAGGCCACTGCGAGCTGCGCGCCGGTGCGGCGCAGGCGCCACAGGTGCGGCTCGGTCGCGTCGAAGGCGTCGGGCAGCGGGTGGCGCCGCTGTCCACTGGCATCGCTCCAGACCAGCTCCCACCCGCTCGCGCCGCGCTCGACCGCCAGACGCGGGCCGGGGTCGCCGGCGCGCGCCGCGGGCAGGATCGCGTACCCGCAGCCCTCGTGCGAGCGCGCCGCCCGCGCGCTCACCGCCAGCTCGTAGTCCTCGAAGCGGTGGCCCTTGAGGACCAGCGCCTCCGCGCTGCCCGGCTCGCCGTGCAGCGCGCCATCCACGACCGACCAGCGGCCGCTGGCCGGCCGCCAGCCGAGCTCCTCGGGGGCCAGCGGCTCGTCGAACAGATCCTCGAAGCCGACCGTCAGCGCGAAGCCGGCGAACGCCGCCGCGCGCCCGCTGGTGCGCAGCGCGACGAAGGCGGGCTCCGATGCGCACTGGCCGCGCCACTGCAGCTCCCCCTCGCCGATCGACAGGCGCACCCGCTGGCCGTCGGCCTCGGCGCGGAGCAGCTGGTAGGCGTCGGCCGCGAAGCTCGCCGGGAGCTGCAGGCGCTCCTCCTGCCAGCCGCCCTCGCCGTTCCACAGCACAGTCGCGCTGTGGTCGGCGGGGGTGACGAGCAGGTACAGCAGCGCCCCCGCCTGGCTCTCGAGGCTCAGGCCGTAGGACGCGCCGCTCGGCGCCGACGGGGCCGGCTCGGCCAGCGCCCGCGCGCTCACCTCGGCCACGAAGCAGGGCGCGGCCAGCGTGCACCGCGCCCGCGCCGGGTGCAGCGCGTCCTCCTGGAGCGCCGCCCCGCCGCTCACGCGCCAGCTCCCGCCGCTGCACTCCCACCCCGGGCCGAGGCCGCTGGCCCGCTCCTCCTCGAAGAAGTCGGCGAAGGCCGGCGGGGCGGGCGCCGGCTGCGGCTCGTCGCTCGGCCCGATCACGACGATCCGCTCGCCGGCCCAGTCGAGCGGGTCGATCGCCATCGCGCGCCCGCCCTCGACCCAGCGGTGGTACACGCAGTATAGCTGGCGGTTGTCCGGCCCGCGGACCACCGAGTTGTGCCCCGGGCCGATGATCCGGCCGGGGACGGTGCGGATGATCGGCAGGATCTTCTCGCCGTCGGCGTGCTGCTCCCACTCGTCCGGCCGCTCGATGCGGTCGCTCGTCGCGAAGCTCACGCCGTACGTCGGGTGCTGCCAGTTGCCGGCGCTGAACATCTGGTAGTAGCGGCCCTTGCGCTTGAGCACAAACGGCCCCTCGACGGTGTGCCAGCGGACGCCGCCCTTCTCCTTGCGCTGCGGGTCGTACACCTGCCAGTCGTAGCGCGCGCGCGTCACCGGGCGCGGCGCCCCCGCGGGCGTCAGCGGGTCGCGCAGGCGCACCATCGCCGTCCCGGTGCCGATGTGGGTGTGCTCGAGGTAGTCGGTGGCGTAGAACAGATAGCGCGCGCCGTCGTCGTCCACGAAGATGTGCGCGTCGATCGCGAACGGCTCGCTCGTGAGCCGCCGGCCCGAGTCGACGAACGGCCCGGCGGGGTGATCGGCAACGGCCACCCGCACGGCCATGTCCTTCAGCTCGTCGCCGGCGCTGTAGTACATGTAGAAGCGCCCGCCGTAGTAGCTGACCTCGGGCGCCCAGTAGTGCGGGTAGCCCTCCGGCAGCGGCTCCAGCGCGCCGCCGACCTCCTCCCAGCGGACGAGGTCGCGCGAGCGCAGCACGCCGAAGCAGCGCCCGTCGCGCCAGACGCCGGTGCAGTAGGCCCAGTACTCCCCGCGCCACTTGAGCACGAACGGATCGGGGAAGTTCTCGCGGTAGACGGGGTTTGCGTACGTTTCAGCCATCTTCCCGGCCTCCGGTGCGTCTGTCTCTGACCAGGTGGCGGGGCGGCAGGGTGACTCCTTGACGCCGGAGACGCGGATCGGGCCAGATGGTCAGCGCGTCGCCGCGTCGGCGCTCAGCGGCGCCGGCTGCGGGTCCACCGTCGGGCCGATGACGTCCGGCCGGCCGTCCTGCCACTCGATACGGTCCAGCCACATAAAGCGGCGGTTGCCGCGCGTGCCGTTGTTCAGCACCTCCCAGGCATGATACACCAGCCAGGTTACCCCATCGATCTCGATCACGGCCTGGTGCCCGGGGCCGACGACCAGCGGCGGCCCGTCCAGCTTGCTCACCAGGATCGGGTTCTCGGGCGCGTCCTCGCACGGCCCGACCGCCGTCTCGCACAGCGCGTAGCCGACCGCGTAGTCGAGGCTGGCGTAGCTGTTGGCCGAGAAGAACAGATAGTAGGCGCCGTCACGCTCGACCATCGTCGGCGCCTCCACCACATTGCCCTCCCAGACGGCGTCGTTGCGCACCAGCCGCACCGGCTCGCCGGTGAGGCTCAGGCCGTCCGGCGCGAGCGGCTGGACGTAGATGTAGGTCGGCATGCCGCAGCAGTTGCCGTCGTTCTTCCAGTACAGGTAGAGCTGCTCGCCGTCGCGGAACGGGTGCGCGTCGATCGAGCCGCCCTCCTCCACCTGGCAGACCAGCGGCTCATCGCTGGCGGAGCGGAAGCGCTCATCCAGGCTCGCGGCCACCGCCACGCCGATGCACTGGCGGCCCGACTCGGCGTGGCGCGCGGTGAAGTACAGCACGTACCGCTCGCCGACCTGGATCACCTCCGGCGCCCACACGTCGGGCCGGCTGAGCCGCACCCACTTCGGCAGCGCCGGCATCGCGTCCGGCAGCAGCTCCCAGGTGATCAGATCCTCGGAGCGGGCCATCTGGACGTTCCGGCCGCTGCTGTTGGTGGCGTAGGCGTAGTACACGCCGCTGGCCGCGAGCACCGCCGGGTCCGGGAAGTCCTGCCGCAGCACCGGGTTTTGGAACATCCCCGCCCCGGGCGGCTCCGCAGTCGCCGGCGCCGAGGTGGCCGGCTGCGCCGTCGGCTGGGCCGCCGGGGCGGGCGTGGCGGCGCCGGGGTTCGCCCCGCCGCACGAGACGAGCAGCAGGATCAGGCACACCAGCGGCCAGCGGCGGACGTTCGCCTGCCATCGGTCGTCGGTGCTCATCTCAGCGCCCCGCGAGGCCGGTCGTGGCGACGCTGCGGACGATATAGCGCTGGAGCGCGACGTAGATCACCAGCACCGGGATCGCAGCGATCGTCGCGCCGGCCATCATCTGGCCGTACTCCGAGGTGTAGGCGCCCTGCAGCGTGCGCAGGCCGGGCGGGAGCGTCTGGAGCTGGCGGTCCTTCAGCACCAGCAGCGGCCAGAGGAAGTCGTTCCAGCTGGCCAGGAAGGTGATCACCGCCAGGGTGGCCAGCGCCGGCTTGGCGAGCGGCAGCGCGACCTGCGCGAAGGTCTGCAGCGCCGACGCCCCGTCGATGTGCGCCGCCTCCTCCAGCTCGCGCGGGATGCCGTTGAAGAACTGGCGCAGGAAGAACACCCCGAAGACCCCGGCGAGCGCCGGGACGATCACGCCGGCGAAGTTATTGAGCCAGCCCAGGTTCGCCACGGTGATGAAGTTCGGCACCAGGAACATCATGCCCGGCAGGAACAGCGTCGCCAGCAGCAGCGCGAAGATCGTGCGCCGGCCGGGGAACTCCATGCGCGCGTAGGCGTAGGCCGCCAGCGAGTCCACGATCAGCGTCAGCAGCGTGACCAGCGACGCGACGATCAGGCTGTTGACGAACCAGCGGCCGATCGGCGTCGAGGGGTTGCCGAGGATGCGCTCGTAGTTCGCCAGCGTCACGGTGCGCGGGATCCAGTCGATCGTCTGCGAGAACCACTGCGACTTCGGCTTGAGCGAGGTCGAGAGCATCCACAGCAGCGGCATCAGGAAGACCGCGGCGACCGCGATCATGATGGCGTAGAGCACGATGTTGCGGATCAGCTTCGACCGCTGCGTGCCCGGCGCCGGCCGCGGCTCGGCGAAGGGGCGTTCTGGAGCTACAGTCGTCATCTTCGTTCCTATGTGCGCTCACGGAAGATGCGGAAGTTGGCGTACGAGAACGCGATCATGATCAGCGCGGTCACGAACGACATGGCCGCGGCGCTGCCCTGCAGGTTGCGCTCGAAGCCCTCGCGGTAGATCCGCACCATCACCGGCTCGGTCGCCCCGCCGCCGCCCGGCTGCGCCGGCCCGCCGCCGGTCATGATGAACGGCTGGATGAAGAGGTTGAACGACGCGATGATCGACGTGATCACGATGAAGATCAGCACCGGGCGCAGGAGCGGCAGCGTGATGCGCCAGAACGACTGCACGCCGGTGGCGCCGTCGATCGCCGCGGCCTCGTACACGTAGTCCGGGATGTCCTGCAGGGCGGCGAGCAGGATGATCATGTTGAAGCCGCTCGTCCACCACACGGTGCAGACCACGATCGCCACCCAGGCCCAGGGCATGGTCGAGAGCCAGCGCGGCGGCGTGACCCCCCAGCTGGCCAGGTAGTAGTTGATCAGCCCGCCCTGGCTCTGGAAGATCCACCACCACAGCAGCGCCACCACGGCGCCCGAGAGCGCCCAGGGAGCGAAGTAGATCGCGCGGAACACGTTGGAGCCGCGGATGCGCGTGTTGAGCAGCAGCGCCAGCCCGAGCGGGATGACGATCAGGAAGGGCACGCTGTAGAGCACGAACTCGACGGTGTTGCCGAGCGAGCTCCAGTAGACCTGGTACTGCACGCTGCCTGGCGTGAACAGGTTGGTGTAGTTCTGCAGCCCGATGAACTGGGTGTTGTTCGGGCGCAGGTAGTCGTACTGCAGGAAGCTGATGTACAGGCCGTTGAAGAACGGGTAGCCGACGAACACGGCGAAGACGAGCAGGTGCGGCAGGATGAACAGGTAGGGCGTGATGTTCAGGCGGCGTCTTCTGGAGACTGCCGGCGCGCTCGTCTCCCTGGGTTGGACGGTCGTTGCCATATGCTGCGCTCTCTTCAGTAGCCAGTATTGGGGAGCCAGCAGCCAGCGCTGCGGTGGAGATGGTGCAGCCCTGGTTCCTGGCTCCTGACTACTCGCTAGCGGCCGGTGGGCGCCTCGCCGTAGTTCTGGCGGTTCTGCTCCAGGATCTGGTTCGCGCGGGTCGCGGCGTCGTCGAGCGCGGCCTGGACGTCGGTCGTCGTGCCGGCCATCACGGCGCTCACCGCCTCGCCGAGCGGCGCGAAGGCGTCGCCGATGCCCGGGACCGACGGCGGGAAGAAGGCCGACTCGACCGACGGCGCGATCGACGCCTGCGGCTCGATCGCCAGGAACTCCGAGCTCTGGCGGACGCTGTTGCTGGCCGGGATCTGGCCCGCGCGCGCCCACTCCACCGAGTTGTCCAGCAGGTAGCGGATGAAGATGCCGGCCGCGGCGTCCTTGCACGGGTCGGGGTTCGCCTGCTGGGTCAGGGCCAGCTGGTGCGAGCCGGCCCACACCGCCATCTGATCGCCCATCTGCGGGACGGCGGTGGCCATGCCGTTGAACTCCACGCCCTCGCCGGTGAGGTTGGTGGTCTGCCAGATGCCGTTCCAGACGATGCCGACCGTGCCGGCCTTGAAGGCGTTCAGCTCGGCGTCCACCTCGAGGTTCGGCTGCGAGTACTGCTCCTGGAGCTCCTTCATCAGCGTGAGCGCCTTCACGCCCGCCTCGCTGTTCCAGGTCGCCTGCGTGGCGTCGTCGCTGAACTCCGTGCCGCCGTACTGGTGGAGCAGCATCTGGAAGATCTGCTGCACCGGGAAGCCGGTGGTGATCATGAAGCCGTTGTTGCCGTTGCCGGTCACGGCCTGGGCCGCCTCGGCGAACTCCGCGCTGTTCGTCGGCGGGGAGCTGATGCCCGCCTGCTCCAGCAGGTCGGCGTTGTAGAACATCACCATCGGGTGGATGTCGAGCGGGATGGAGTAGCGCTGGCCGTTCACCTCGCCCGCGGCCCACACCGCCTCGGGGAAGTCATCGCCGGTCATCCCCAGCTGCTGCACCAGGTCGTCCATCGGGCGGATCACATTGCGGAACGCCTGGGTCGCCACCTGGTCGGCGTGGATCACCGCCACCTCCGGCAGCGTGTTCGACGCCGCGGCGGTGCCGAGCTGGATGTAGTACTCGGCCTGGCTGGTCATCTGAACCTGGATGTTGGGGTTCTCCTGGTTGAAGCGGTCTACGATCTGGCCCATGAACGGGCCGTCCGGGCCGGTGAAGGGGTTCCAGTACTGGAGCGAGACGTTCGCACACTCGGCCGGCAGGGCCGCCCCACCAGTGCCGGTCTCGCCGCCCCCGGCCGGCGCGGTGGTCGCCTCGGCCCCGCCCTCGGCCGGCGCGGTGGTCGCCGCTGCGCCGCCGTCCGTCCCGGTGCCGGTGCCCTGGCCGCCGCCACACGCCGCGATGAGCACTGCGACCATCGCAAGCGCCATAATGAGACACCATCGTCGAACCGTGGCTGTCATCTGCACTCCTCCGTATGAAGCAATCGGTGAGCCGTGGGTTGGAATGAAGTAGAGTGAGGGAGGAGTCGCAAGATTCGTGCCGTTCCGCGGAGGCGCGGCCGGCGTGGGTGGGGGAGGGGGCGGCCTCGCCGCCCCCGGGAGTGTGGTTCGCCGCCCTAGGCGCCGATGAAGCGGCGGTAGATCGTGTAGAGCTGCTCGAGGCTGTTGATGTCCACCCACTCCTCGTCGGAGTGCAGCCCGGCCCCGACCGGGCCGACGCACACGGAGGGGATGCCGCGGTCGCCGTAGAAGCGCGCGTCCGTGGCGAAGTGCTCGCGGTAGAAGCCGGCGGGCGCCTCGGTGACCGTCTCGATGCAGCGGGCCAGGCGCTGGACCTCGGGGTGCTGCGGGTCGGTGTTGAGCAGCGTGCCGGAGCCGCCGCTCCGCTCCACGCGCGCGCCGGGGAAGCACTCCGCCACCGCCGCGGCCAGCGCCTCCGGGGTGTCCTCGGGGATGTGGCGGATGTCGAGCGTGAGGGTCACGGTCTCGGGCAGCCGGTTGGCCGCCTCGCCGCCCCGCACCAGCGTCGGGACGACCGTAGTGACCCACGCCGGCCCATCGGGCGTCGGGAAGCGGCGCTCGAGCGCCGCCAGGCCGTCCCGCAGCCCGGCGATCGCGTTGACCCCCTCCCACGGGCGCGAGCCGTGCGCCGGCTGGCCCAGCACCGTCACGTCGAACCGCACCACCCCCTTGTGCGCGTAGCAGATCTCCAGGTTGGTCGGCTCGCCGACGAGGAAGAACTCGCACGACCAGCCCTGCTCGGCGATGTGCCCGGTGCCGTGCACCCCGCCGATCTCCTCGTCGCTGACGAACTGAAAGCCGACGTCCGGCGGGTCGGGCAGCGCCGCCAGATCCTTCAGCAGCCGCATCATCACCGCGGCCGCGCCCTTCATGTCCTGGCTGCCGCGGCCGTAGATCCGCTCGCCGCGCACCTCCGGCCGGTACTGCTCCGGCCGCGCCGGCACGACGTCCAGGTGGGCGTTGAGGAAGATCTTCGGCGCGCGCGTCTCGCGCAGCGTGACGACCAGACACGGCTTGCGGTCCGACTCGTAGCGCTGGATGTGGACGCCGGGGATGGCGCGCACGTAGCGCTCGACATAACCGATGACCTCGGCCAGAGCCTCCGGGCGCTCGGCGGTGGACGGGATGGCGACGAGGTCGCAGGTGAGCTGTACCAACTCGTCGCGGATGGGTGAAGGCATGGTGTACTCCGCGCCATCAGGCGTTTACACGGTGAGCGATGCTGTCCATTCTAGCGAGTTCTCACCTAAGCGCAACCCGGAGATCGCCCGCGGGCACGACAACGCCCGGCAGCAGGCCACCGATCGGTTCAGTGGTCTGTCGCCGGGCGTCAGAACCCAGTGCTCGCCTCCGGAAGCGGCGCTAGCCGTCGGCCGGCATCCAGTCCCCATCCTCCGCGCCGGACGGCGGCATGTCGGCGGTGGTTATCTCGCCGCGCATGCGGCTCGCAAGATTGAGGATCGACTGGCCGTAGGTGCAGCCGGGGTAGGCCCACTTGCTGTTGAGCCCCTGCCACGTCCGGGCCGTGCCGCGGTAGGTGGTGAGCGGGCGGTAGGAGAGCGCGTGGGCGATCAGCTTGCGCTGCTCCTCGTTCGCCTCCTCATCGCGCAGCGCGTAGGCCAGCAGCCGGCCGAGATGGGCTGGGATCGATTCCTGCACCCAGTCGGGGAAGCTGACGCCCTCGCGCCAGATCAAGCTCCTGTCGTCCCAGGCCCAGTGCGGGCCGGGCTGCGGCTCGGTGCCGGGTCGCGTCGCGCCCGTCACGCCGATGCCGGCCGGATTGCGGCGCGGCCGCTGGCACCACCAGGAGGTGAGGCTGCCGGTCTCGTGCGCCATCTGCGCCAGCGCTGTGAACCAGTCCACCCCCACGCTCTCGCCGATGCTGCGGTACGCCTCGCAGATCACGCGCACGTCATACTCGGTGTACCCCGCGGGCGGCGGGATCACCGATGCGCGCGGCACAAACCAGGCCACGGCCTGCTCGACGGTGCCCCTAGCCGGCCCGATGATCGGCGCGTCAGGCGTCGGCTGAGGCCAGGGCGGGCCGCACCGATCGATGCCGGGAGTCGGGCCCGGGACGACGGTGGGCGGCAGCGGGCGCTGGGCGTACGGCAGGTAGACCTGGTGCCCGTGGCTCTGGGCGCG
>CALJIC010000240.1 GCA_937974195.1 uncultured Roseiflexaceae bacterium
GGGAGGTTCGGAGGGCCGCAGGCCCCCCGAGTGCTTTTCCCCCCGGCGCTGTGCGGCGACGAAGTCGCCGCACAGCGCCGGAAAAATACATTGAACATTCGTTCGCGCTGTGATACAATCGCTCAAGGTCACACAGCGCGTCACCGCGCGGAAACGGCCGCACGTTCACATCTGATTCTTGCCGGCTCGGGCAAGCTGTCGCATCAGCGCGGCAGTAACCGACCGTAGTGCTACGACACCGCCTCGCCGCTCCCTCGCAGCCAGCATCCCGGCCGCGGCCATCCTCTGGCCGAGGGGCGTGAGGCGCGAACAGACGCACGCCGCTCGTAACCCCCTGCTCTCGACGCCGAGGGGCCGAGCCACACTGCGTCGTTCGGGGGAATCGCGCAATGACCACACAGAACGCTCGCCAGACGAACGCGCTTCTGGGCTACCCTGCCGATGCGCGGCTGCTGCTCGTCAACGCCGACGACCTCGGGATGTGTCACGCGGTCAACGACGCGATCATTCACTCGCTTCAGGAGGGCATCGTCACCTCGACGAGCGTGATGGTGCCCTGCCCGTGGGCGCTCCACGCCATCACCTGGCTCAAGCAAGCGCCCAGTGTTCCCTTCGGCGTGCACCTGACGGTCATCAGCGAGCAGCCCACCTATCGCTGGGGGCCGGTGCTGTGCCGCTCGGAGGTGCCGTCGTTGCTGGACGAGATGGGCTACTTCTACAGTGAGGCGCGCATCGACGAGCTCATCAGCCGGGTGAACCTGGCCGAGCTCGAGCGGGAGTTTCGCGCCCAGATCGAGTGGGTGCTGGCGGCCGGCCTGCGGCCGACGCACCTCGATAGCCACTGCAGCGTCCATACCCGCAGCCAGCCGATCTTCGACATGACGCTGGGGCTGGCGCGCGAGTACGGCCTGGCGCTGCGCGTGTACCAGCAGCCGTTCATCGGCCAGCTGCAGGCCCAGGGGTATCCGACGAACGACCACCCGCTGATGGACAGCTACACGGTCGACGTCGCCGGGAAGTCGGAGCGCTACGCGGCGATGCTGCGCGAGCTGCCGCCCGGCCTCAGCGAGTGGGCGACCCACCCCGGGTTCGGCAACGCCGAGATGCAGGCCGTCGAGCCTGACGCGTGGCAGGTGCGCCAGACCGACTTCGACTTCCTCACGTCGCCCGAGGCGCGCGAGATTATTCGGCAGGAAGGGATCATCCTCGTCGACTACAGGGCCATCCAGGAGCTCTGGAACGCCAGGCGGAGCGCGTAGCGGGCGGAGCCTCGGCGGGTGCTGCGGCCTGCTGGGAGCCGTCGCCCTCTGAGCTCCCTCGTCCGGGCGAGCGCTTGGGAAGACCGTCTGCGGGCTGAGCTGGAAGCGTGGTATGATTGCGCTCACCTACTTCTGTAGCGTGAGCCAATGAACGAGTACGGACAAGATGCACTGCGCGGGGGCACCCTGCGCATGACCTCCACGCTGAGCGAGTTCGGGGCGGTGCGGCGCTTCGTCGAGGATCGGCTGCAGGCGCTCGGCGCCTCGCGCGACGCAACGCTCGACGTGCTGCTGGCAGTCGAGGAGATGGTGATGAACGTCATCATCCACGGGTACGGCGACACCCCCGGGCCGATCGAGATCACGATCATGCCCCAGGGCGACTCGCTCGAGGTGCGGGTGCGCGATCAGGCGCGGCCCTTCGACCCGACGCTCGTGCCCGCGCCGGACACCTCGCTGCCGCTCGACCTGCGGGCGCCCGGCGGCCTGGGGATCCACCTGGCGCGGCACTACATGGACTCGATGTCCTACCGGCGCACGCCGGAGGGCGAGAACGAGCTGATCATGGTGAAGCGCGCGGCGCTCAACAGGGGCGCGGCGACGTAGGCAGCTGGGATTCACGAGCGCTCTGGGAAGGAGGCCGAGGCGTGGAGATCACCGTTTCACACGAGCAGGGCCGCGTGCCCGTCACCGTCCTGCACGTCGCCGGGGCGATCACGTCCAACACCGAGCTGGAGGAGGCCGCGCGCCAGGCGTACGAGGCCGGGGCGCGCAACATCCTGCTCGACCTGAGCGACGTCCCGTACATGGCGACGGCTGGCCTGCGCGCGCTGCACTACATCTACACCCTGCTGCGCACCGACTCGCCTGAGGAGAGCGACGAGGTCGTCGGGAAGGGCATCCGCGCCGGCACGTATGTGTCGCCGCACCTGAAGCTGCTCGGCCCCTCGGCGCGCGTCCTGGAGGCGCTGAAGATCGCCGGCTACGACATGTTCCTCGAGATCCACCGCGACCGCGCGCAGGCGATCAGCTCGTTCTGACAGAGCTAATGCGGTGGTCCCGCATCCCAGAGGGGCCTGGGGAGGCGCGACGCCTCCCCGGTATCCCTCTCTTTTTGCTGCAGCGCGGCGGGAAAGAGCGCCCGTGGCGTGCGCCGGCTCGCCACACCGCTTCGGAAGGAAGGCGGCCGGCAACGATCGCGTCATTTCTGCGTTCTACAGCGTGCGGAAACCGGTTTTATCATTTGACGCAGCGGCCAGGATGTGCTATAGTGACCGGGCCGGTTGATGCCGGCGAGATGACCGTGCTCTCTCATTAGGTGCGGCGTCCGTACAGACACAAGTCGCTGCCCCGGCCCGTCGAAAGACGCTCAGGGGTACACCAGGGCGATCCGAGCTAAGGGTCACTCTAACGCGACTGCAGGAATGCTACGCTGTGCGGTGCCAAAGCTCAAGTAGGGGAGGGGCAGTGAGTGCTCGTATCCCTCTTGGGCTCGCCCGAGAGGGCTTTCTGTTGAAGGAACATGGACGTTATCCCTAGTCATTGGTGCTTGCGGTCCGAAGCCGGTTGCTGCAAGCCGATGCCCTCGCAGTGTGATTTGGGTCCCCACGCTTCTTCCGCCCGCCGCTAAGGCGGTGTGCTGAGAGATAGTGGCGCCCCCACACCGCGAGGTCGTGGGGGCGCACGTTTTTGTCCTCCCCCCCTGCATCGGCCCAGGGCATCGAGCCGCCCGCACCCGTTGCACCTATCCAGGAGGACAGCCATGACTGCTCTCAGCACACGCGCGCTTCCCATCGCGCGCCGCACGTCCGCGCTGTACTGCGCGACATACGGCCGTGGCGCTCCGCTGCTGCTGATCCACAACCTCGGCGCCAGCGGGCAGATGTTTCAGCCGCTCATCCCGGCGCTCAGCGCCGACTATACGGTGATCGTGCCCGATCTGCGCGGGCACGGCAACAGCCGCCGCCTCCCGCTCGCCGAGAGCGTCGGGCGCCTGGCCGCCGATCTTGACGATCTGCTCGACCTGCTGGGCGTCGAGCCGACCTTCGTGCTCGGCCACGCCGGCGGGGGCGCCGTCGCGCTCCAGCTCGCGCGCGAGTTCCCCCGGCGCGTCCGCGGCCTTGTGCTCAGCTCCCCGAGCGCGCTCGCCGCCCCGGCGTCGAACGGCCCGGTCGGGCGGCTGCGCGGAGGGCTCGCGAGTCTGCTCGGCGAGCGGGCCGGCTCGTGCAGCCCGACCGCCGGCCACCAGCTGCTCCAGAGCTTCGACTGCCGGCCCTGGCTGAGCCAGATCCGCGTCCCGACGCTGGTCGTGGCCGGCGCCGACGACGCCGCCTCGCTGGCGCGAACGCGCGAGCTCGTGGCGCGCCTGCCGCACGGTAGCCTCGAGGTGATCCCCGGCACCGACCACACCCTCGTCGAGGCCTACCCCGACCGCCTGGTGGAAGTGGTGGTGCCCTGGCTGCGGCGGCAGGAGGCGGCCGCATGACCACGCACCTCGACTTCGATCGGCTCGAGGCCGAGGTGCGCAGCGCGCTCGAGCGCGACGACACAGAGGCGCTCCGGCGGCTGCTCGCGGCCGCCTACCCGCCGGACGTAGCCGACATCATCGACCGGCTGGACGACGAAGACCAGGTGCGCGTCTTCCGCCTGCTCTCCCTTGAGCAGGCGGCCGACGTGCTGGACGAGACCAGCGTCGACGCGACCCGCGAGCTGCTCAGCGAGCTCACGGCCGCCGAGGCCGCCGACCTGCTGGAGGAGCTCGACAGCGACGACGCGGCGGCGATCCTCTCCGAAGATGTCCCCGAGCGCCAGCAGGCGCTGCTGGAGGCCATGGACCCGGCCGATGCGGCGGACGTGCGCGCGCTGCTGCGCTACCCGCCGCAGAGCGCCGGGCGGCTGATCAACGACTCGTTCGTCGGCGTCCGGCCGGACCACACCGCGGCGCAGGCGCTCGACGAGGTGCGCGCGATCGTGCACGAGGCCGCCGTCATCGCGTACCTGTACGTGCTCGACGAGAGCGACCGGCTGCTCGGCACGCTCAGCCTGCGCAAGCTGCTCGTCGCGCCGCCGGATCAGCCGGTGCGCGATCTGATGCGCCCGCGCCCGATCACCGTGGTGCCCGAGACCGATCAGGAGGAGGTGGGGCGCATCGTCGCGCGCTACGACCTGGCCGCGCTGCCGGTGGTGGACGCGGACGGCCGGATGCTGGGGGTCGTCACCGCCGACGACGTGATCGACATCCTGGTCGAAGAGGGGACCGAGGACGTGCTGCGGTTCGGCGGCGTCGAGCGCGGCATGCCGGACGAGACCTACTTCACCGTGCCGATCCTGCAGGCGGTCCGCCGGCGCGTGCCGTGGCTGCTGCTGCTGTTCGTCGGCGGATCGTTCACCGCCAACGTGCTCGGCTTCTTCGAGGACGAGCTGGCCTCGATGGTCGCGCTCACCTTCTACGTGCCGCTGCTGATCGGCACCGGCGGCAACACCGGCGCGCAGACGGTTTCGACGCTCATCCGGGCGCTGGCGCTCGGCGATGTGCGGCTGCGCGACGCGTGGCGCGTGATATGGCGCGAGCTGGTGGCTGGGCTGCTGCTCGGCCTCATGCTGGGCGTGGTCGCCTTCGGCAAGGTGCTGGCCGACGGCGAGATCTTCGCGCTGTCCGGCGCCGTCGCGCTCTCGGTGGTTGCCATCTGCGTGTGGGCGAACGTGATCGGCGCGCTGGTGCCGATGGCGGCCCGCCGCCTGAACGTGGACCCGGCGCTCGTCTCCGCGCCCATGATCACAACGCTGGTCGACGCCAGCGGGCTGGCGATCTACCTGCTGATCGCCAGGGTGCTCCTCGGTCTCTAGGCGAAGCGGCCGCCGGGCCGCCGCAAACCCCCGCGCTTGACACCTGTGAGGGCGGATCGTATACTGCGGCCACCCCCTCCCTGGGGGGAGGGGGAAGGAGCCAGCATGAGTGAATCGAAGCAACAGCTGCTGAACCGCCTTAAGACGATCGAGGGGCACATCCGCGGCGTGCAGCGGATGGTTGAGGAGGACGCCTACTGCATCGACATCCTCAAGCAGACGCAGGCCGTCCAGCGCGCGCTCGACAGCTTCAACAGCCTGATCCTCGCGGGGCATCTGAACGGGTGCGTGACGACGGCGGTCCGCGGCGATGACCCGGCCGAGCGCGAGCGCGTGATAGCGGAGCTGCTGCAGGTGTTCGAGGCTCACAGCAAGTTGTAGCAGGCGCGGTGCGCCTCAAGAGGAGAACAACCGATGACCATCGATCGCTTCATCGTCCCCGGTGTCTCGTGCCAGCACTGTGTCAGCGCCGTCACCCGCGAGGTCTCGGCGCTGGGCGGGGTCAAGCGCGTCCAGGTAAGCCTTGAGGACAAGACCGTCACCGTCGAGCACGGCGAGGAGGTCAGCGTCGACGCGATCGTCGCGGCGATCAACGAGGCCGGCTACGACGAGGTCCAGCGGCTGCAGAGCGCCTAGCGCCGCGCTGCTTGAATTTACGACCCGACGCAGTACCATCCGAGCGAGCCTGGTTGCGCGCCGGCGGCTATGCCGCCGGCGCGCAACTGCTCTCAGAAGGATTGCGAAACTGCTGATGAGTTGGTGCTTGACGAACGGCCGCTCTGAGGGCATGTTGGTAGATACCCGGTCGGGCCACTCGCGCTGCCCACCATCCATTGCAGCCTGCGCAGCTTTCAGGACAGGGCCATGACATCCACCCACGCCAGATCAGCGGTGATCGGCTACATCTCACCGGCCATCTACTCCTCGTACTACCGGCTCCTGCTGGGCGGAGTGCAGCGGGCGGCGCGCGAGCGCCACGCCCGCCTGATCGTGTTCCAGATGAGCGCCGCCGACATCGTCCGCTCCCAGATCAGCCGCACGTGCGTGGACGGCTGGGTGGCCTGCTACGCCGAGGACGACACCGCGAGCCTCGAGGCGCTGGCGGCCTGGGGCCGGCCGCTGGTGATGATCAGCCAGCCGGTGTCGGGCGCGCCGCTCGTCGTGACCGACAATGTCGCCGGCATGCGGGCGGTGGTGGAGCACCTCGCCAGGCTGGGCCACCGCCGCATCGCCTTCGTCGGCTGGAAGGAGAACCCCGACATCCCCGGGCGGCTGGTCGGCTACCGGCAGGCGCTGGAGGCCCACGGCATCGCCTTCGACCCCGATCTGATCTACATGGGGGCGGGCGGCAGCGTCGGGGCGGGGGCCGAGGTCATGGCCCGCATCCTCGCGGCCGACACCGGCTGCACGGCGGTCGCGTGCGCCAACGATAACCTGGCGCTCGGCGCGATGCGCCACCTGCGCCAGGTCGGGATGCGCGTCCCGGAGGACATGGCGGTCACCGGCTTCGACGATGTGCCGGAGGCGCAGATCGCGGACCCGCCGCTGACCACCGTGCGCATGCGCTTCGACGCGATGAGCCGCGCGGCCACCGAGCACCTGCTGGACATCCTCGCCGGGGCGCCGCCCGCCGATACGCCGATCGTCATCCCGATGTCGCTCGTCGTGCGCCGGTCCGCCGGCGAGCCGGTCGATCTGCTGGCCGAGGATATCGCCGAGCCGCCCGCGCCCGGCTCCGCCGCGCTGCCGCGCACGCTGGCCGAGACGATCGGGGCGCCCGAGACGCTGGCGCCGGACGAGCCGCCGAACCGCCTCTGGCCCGGGGTCGACACGGTCGTCGCGGCTGTGGAGGCGGCGCTCTCCGGCGACCCGCCGCCGGACGACAGCGCGCTGCAGCGGGCCTGGGCCTCGGCCGTGCAGCTCGCCGCCTACGCCGACCCGCTGCAGGGGGCGCTAATGCAGATCGAGGCGGCCACGTCCGCGGCCCTGGCGCGGCTGCCGAGCGACGACCCGGCCCACAGGCGTGTGGCGCTGGCGCTCCACCGCCTGCGGACGACGCTGCTGCGGGCGTGCGTCGGCGGCCAGGTCGAGCGCATCGACCGCTCGGAGACCGCGCTCTCGTTCAGCAACGAGATCGCGCGCACGCTGGCCGACAACGACCTCGACCACGCCTGCGGGCTGGCCTGGCTGGGGCGCAGCGGCGTCTCGGCGGGGGTGCTCGGGCTGTGGGAGGGCGAGGGGCCGGATCGCCGCCTGCGGATCGCCGGGCGCTACCCCGCGGGGGCCGGGGGTGAGCCGCCGGTGCCCGCGGCCCAGTTCCCGCCGCTGGCGTCGCTCGGCGGCGACGAGGCGCCGGTCACCGTGCTGCCGCTGCGGTCCGCGCGCCGCGACTGGGGCTTCCTCACGCTGGCCCTCCCCGGCAGCCTCGAGACGGCGGCCTTCGACAGCGCCCCGCTGCTGGCGGCGCTGCTCACGGCGCGGATCGACAGCGCCACGCTGCAGCAGGAGCGCGAGCAGCAGCAGGCCGCGCTGCTCGAGGCCTACGAGCGCGAGCGGTCGCTGGCCGACACCGTGCGCGAGCTGGGCTGCCCGGTGATCCCGCTCAACGACAGCGCGCTGCTGGTGCCGCTGATCGGGGTGATCGACACGCAGCGCGCCGAGCAGATCATCGCGACGCTGCTGCACGCCGTCGAGACCCAGCGGGCCGGCGTCGTGCTCCTGGATGTCACCGGGGTGCCCCTGATCGACACCCACGTGGCCGGCGTGCTGGTGCGGCTGGCGCAGATGCTGCGGCTGCTCGGCGCGCGGGCGCTGCTGGTGGGGGTGCGTCCGGAGATCGCCCAGAGCATGGTGGCGCTGGGGGTGGACCTGAGCGGCCTGACGGCTCACTCTTCGCTGAAGGAGGCGCTCGCTTCGATTCAAGGATGAACTGCCATGTCAGCACCTGAGCGGCCGTGGCCGATGTCTCGCTTCCCCGGCATCCTGTTCGGCGCGGACTACAACCCCGAGCAGTGGACGCCGGCGATGGGCTACGACGGGGAGTCGGTCTGGCTCGAGGACCTGCGGCTGATGCGCGCCGCCGGCGTGAATATCGCGACGGTGGGCGTGTTCAGCTGGGCCGAGCTTCAGCCGGACGAGCACACCTTCACCTTCGAGTGGATGGACCGCCTGCTGGATCTGCTCGCCGAGCACGGCGTCTACGCCTGCCTGGGAACGGCCACCGCCGCCCACCCGGCCTGGCTCTCGGCGGCGTACCCGCAGGTCCTGCCGGTGGACGCCTACGGCCGGCGCCGGCGCCACGGCGGGCGCATGAACTTCTGCCCCACCAGCCGGGACTTCCGGCGGCTCTCGCAGGGCCTGGTGCGCAGGCTGGCCGAGCGCTACCGCGACCACCCGGCGCTGCTGATGTGGCACGTCAGCAACGAGTACGGGCCGCAGTGCTACTGCGAGAGCTGCGCGGCGCGCTTCCGCGAGTGGCTGCAGGAGCGCTACGGCACGCTGGAGGCGCTCAACCGCAGCTGGGTGACGCCGTTCTGGAGCCACACCTTCACCGACTGGCAGCAGATCGAGCCGCCGCTCGAGATCGGCGAGCGCGGGATGCAGGGGCTCATGCTGGACTACCAGCGCTTCATGTCCGACATGAACCTGGAGTGCTACCGCGAGGAGGCCGCCATCCTGCGCGAGGTGACGCCCGGCGTGCCGGTGATGACGAACTTCCACGGGCTGGTCAAGGGGCTGGACTACAACACGTGGGCGCCGCACCAGGACATCATCGCGTGGGACTCCTACCCGATGCGCGGCGAGCCGCCCGAGCGGGTCGCCTTCCGGCTCTCGCTGATGCGCGGCCTGAAGCGCGGGCAGCCCTGGCTGCTGCTCGAGCAGACCCCGAGCCAGACCCAGTGGCGGCCGTACAATCCGCTCAAGCGCCCCGGCGAGATGCGCCTGCAGAGCTACCAGGCGATCGCCCACGGCTCCGAGAGCGTGATGTACTTCCAGTGGCGCCAGTCGCGCGGCTCGGCCGAGATGCACCACGGCGCGATCGTCTCGCACGCCGGCGGCGAGCACACCCGCGTCTTCCGGGAGGTGGCCGCCCTCGGCGCGGAGCTGCGGTCGCTCGGCACGCGCACGCTCGGGGCGCGGGTCCCGGCGCAGGTCGCGCTGCTGTTCAGCTGGCCGAACTGGTGGGCGGTGGAGTACCAGCCCGGCCTGAGCGCCGCGCTCGACTACCTCGATGAGGTGGGGCGCTACTTCGGGGCGCTCTGGGGGCACAACGTCGCGGTGGACGTCGTCCCGCCCGACGCGCCGCTCGACGGATACCGGCTGGTCGTCGCGCCGCTGCTGTACCTGATCTCCGAGGAGCAGGCGGCGGCGATCGAGCGCTTCGTCGAGGGCGGCGGCGTCTTCCTGACCACCTACTTCAGCGGGATCGTCGGGCCGGACGGCCGGGCGTGGCTGGGCGGCTACCCCGGCCCGCTGCGCCGCACGCTGGGCATCTGGGTCGAGGAGGCCGACCCGCTGCTCCCCGGGCAGCATAACACCCTGCAGGTCGCCGACCCGCCGCCCGGCGTGCCGGAGAGGTCGCCCTGCGACCTGTGGTGCGAGGTCGTGCACCTCGAGGGGGCGCAGGCGATCGCGACGTTCGGCGAGGACTTCTACGCCGGGCAGCCGGCGATCAGCGAGCACCGGCTCGGCGCCGGCCGGGCCTACTACGTCGCGACGCGCCCGGCGCCGGAGCTGCTGCGCGGGCTGATCGGGCACATCCTGGACTCGGCCGGGGTCGCTCCGCCGCTGGCGGGCGCGCCTGCCGGCGTCGAGGTGGTCCAGCGCCGCGGCGCCGAGGAGACCTTCACGTTTCTGCTGAACCACATCGCGCAGGAGCAGCAGGTGGCGCTGCCGGCCGCGATGCGCGACCTGCTCGGCGGGCAGGTCCACGAGCGGGCCATCTCCCTCCCGCCGCTCGGCGTCGCGATCCTCGTGCCGGCCGGCGCGCCGGAGGCGTAGCGAGGGCGGCCAGGCTGCCGCAGGGCTCCCTTCACAGTGGTATTGTGTGGCTGTCGGTTTGACGGCGGGGCCGCCGGGCCGACAGCCACACGCTTTGTACACGAGAGGGGGAACCAATGCAGCTGGAGCTGGACGCGCCGCTCGACATGCACCTGCACCTGCGCGACGGGGCAATGCTCGCGCAGGTGGCGCCGCTCAGCGCCGAGGCGTTCGCCGGCGCGGTGGTGATGCCGAACCTCGTGCCTCCGGTGGACACGCTGGAGCGCCTCGAGGCCTACCGGGAGGAGGTGCGCGCCGCCGCCGGCGGGCACACCTTCGAGCCCTACATGACGCTGTTCTTCCGGAGCTACGCGGAGGAGGAGCTGGCGGCGGCGCGCGCGCGGATCATCGGCGTCAAGCTCTACCCCGCGGGCGTCACCACCAACAGCGCCGCCGGGGTCGCGGACCTCGACGCCGCGCTGCCGACGCTGGCGGCCATGGAGCGGCTCGGCATCCCGCTGCTGGTCCACGGCGAGACCCACGGCTTCGTGCTGGAGCGCGAGGCCGAGTTCCTCGCGGTCTACGACCGGCTGGCGCGCGCCTTTCCGCGCCTGACGATCGTCATGGAGCACATCACGACCCGCCAGGCGGTGGAGCTGCTCGACCGGCACCCGAACCTGTACGCGACGGTCACGCTGCACCACCTGCTGATCACGCTCGACGACGTGGCCGGCGGGCTGCTGCGGCCGCACCTGTTCTGCAAGCCGATCCCCAAGCGCCCCGAGGACCGCGACGCGCTGCTGGCCGCGGCGCTGCGGCCGCACCCGAAGGTGATGTTCGGCAGCGACTCCGCGCCGCACCCGCGCCGCGCCAAGGAGGCCGCCGGCTGCGCCGCGGGTGTGTTCACGGCGCCCGTCGCGCTGCCGCTGCTCGCCGAGCTGTTCGAGCGCCACGCGGCGCTCGACCGTCTGCAGGCGTTCGTCTCGGGGAACGCGCGCCGCATCTACGGCGTCACGCCGCCCGCCAAGACGGTGGTGCTCGAGCGGCGCCCCTGGGTCGTCCCCGAGCGCTACGGCGACGTGGTGCCGTTTCGCGCCGGCGAGGAGATCGCCTGGCGGGTGGCCGAGGTTCGCCAGTAGGGCCGCCCGCGGGAGCGCGCCGCTTCGTGCGAAGCGACGCCGGCAGGCAATGCCCGGCCCGTGAGCGCTGGCACGGGTCGTGCGGTGAGGTTGGCGGTGCCCGCAGGAGGCAGCGTGCCCGATACCAAGCACGGCGGCGCGGCGCCACTTCACGGTGTCGCTCGCGGCTCTCGCCGCTGGAGATCGCCGCCGACGTGAGCCACGATGCGCTCAGGAGGGCCTTCAGCCCCGGCCCGGCCCGCAGGTTCGCCTCGCTGACCTGCGCGGCGCTGGCCGGGGCCGGCCCGCTCGATCAGGAGACGCATGTGGCCGTCGGGCGCTGGCGCACCGGGCTGGTGGAGGGCCGCGGGCCCTCCGCGTCTTCCTGCGAGGGAGCGAACCACGGAGCGAGGGAAAGGAGCCAACGATGACCGAGCGTGACATGGCGCCGGACGAGCGGCTGCGGAGGGACCAGGACGCGCCGGACGAGCCGGTCACAGGGGCCGACGCTCCATCGCAGCCGGAGGCCGGCTCCGAGGCCGAAGCGTTCGGCGACACGGGGGCGCTGGCCGACTTCGGCGAGGAGGAGCTGCTCTACAGGACCGTGCGCCCGGACGAGCAGATCCGCAGCGAGATCGTCTGGCTGCTTTCGGGCAACGAGCTGGTCGACGGGAAGCAGCTCGAGGTTGACGTCCGCGACGGGGTTGTCTCGCTGCGCGGGACGGTGGTCCACCCGGAGGCGGTGCGCGTGATCGGCGAGCGCGTCGCGCTCATCGCCGGCGTGCGCTCGGTGGACAACCACCTGCGCCCGCGCAACCCGTCGAGGTAGGCTCCTGCACGGGGATCTCTGAGAGCCCAGCGCCGGGGTGGTGGGGCGACCATGCTGCCTCGCCACCCCGGCATGTCTGTATCCGCCGCCTGGCTGCCCCGCGGGCCGGGCGCGCCAGGCTGCTCGGAGGGCGGCCATGCGAATCGTTCTGGAGACGCCGCGGCTCAGCCTGCGCGAGATGACCGCCGAGGACCTCGACTTTGTGGCCGAGATGCTGCTCGACCCGCAGGTGATGCGCTTCTACAACCGGAGCTACACGCGCGAGGACGCCGAGGCCTGGCTCGGCCGCCAGCTCGAGCGCTACGCCCGCGATGGGCACGGGCTGTGGCTGGTGCAGCGGCGCGACGGCGGCGCGAAGGTCGGGCAGGTCGGCCTGGTGATGCAGGAGGTGGACGGCGCCGCCGAGCCGGAGATCAGCTACCTGGTGCACCGGCCGTTCTGGCGGCGCGGCTACGCCGCCGAGGCCGCCGCCGGCGTGCGGGACTACGCCTTCGGCGCGCTGGGGTACGACCACGTGATCGCGCTGGTGCGCCCCGAGAACGTCCCCTCGCAGGGCGTGGCGCGCGCGATCGGGATGCGCCCCTGGAAGCGCACGCTGCGCGCTGGCCTCGAGCACATTGTGTTTGCGCTGTGGCGCGACGGGACGCAGGCGGCGCTCCAGTGATGCCGCAGCCGGCCGCGCCTCACCCGGCGCGCTCCGCCGCCGCGTCCCCCTGACGGCGCGCCGGGCTCTCGCGCGTCTCGATCTGCTCCAGGAGCCGGCGCGTGGCCTGCGCCACCGCCGCCACCGCCTCATCGAACGCCGCGCGGTTGGCACGCGACGGCACGCGGTAGCCGCTGACCTTGCGCACGAACTGGAGCGCCGCCGCCTCGATCTCCTCGTCGGTCGTCGGCTGGTCCGCGCGGCGCAGCTGCTTGATGCTTCGGCACATCGGTCTCACCTCCTCGTCTGGCTGAACCCGTCGCCGTCCTGGATACACTCGATCCGGTTGCCGAACGGGTCGGTGATATAGAAGCGGCGCACCCCGGGGACCGCCTCGTCGGGCGTCAGCGCGACGCCGGCGCTCTGCAGCGCCGCCCGCAGCCGCTCGAGGTCGGCGACGCGCAGCGCCGGGTGGGCCTTGCGCGCCGGGACGAACGGCTCCTCGACGCCCAGGTGCAGCTGGACGCCGTGCGCCTCGAACCAGCAGCCGCCGCGCGCTGCGAGCGGCTCCGGCTTGGGGATCTCGGCCATGCCCAGCAGCCCGCCGTAGAAGGCGCGCGCCTGCTCCTCGCCACCGGGCGGCATGGCGAGCTGCACGTGGTCCAGCCCGACGATCGGGCCGTGGTGTCTGGCCCCTGGCAGCATCTGCGCCGGCGGCTCGCCCGCCCCGCCGCGCTGGTGCTCGGTGAGCTCCAGCTCATCGGCCCGGGCCGGGTCGTAGTAGGCCTCAGGCGCGCCGAGCAGCTCGAACACCTTCGGGATGCGCTGCGCGTGCCCGCTCTGCAGCGGCTCCGGCAGCCGGTCGCGGGCGAAGAAGGCCGCGTCCAGCGCCTCGACCCCTGGCGCGGGCGTGAGGTCGTCGCACTCGACCAGGAAGACGAAGTGCAGCATGTGCACCTTGGCGCGCGAGCCCCAGCGCCGGCCGTCGAAGACGCCCAGCAGCCGCGCCGTGCGGCCGCGCAGGCCGGCCTCCTCCCACAGCTCCAGCAGCGCGCTCTCCGCCGGCGAGCGCCCGATCTCCGCCAGCCCGCCCGGTATGCACCAGTGGGCGTTGTCGCGCCGCTGCACCAGCAGGAGCTCGCCCCGCTCGTTGAACACCGCCGCCTCCGCGCCGATCGCCGGCGAGACGCGGTGCCACGGCTCGGCCGTGAACTGCTCCAGCAGCTCCGCCTCCGGCCGGCCCTCGGCCAGCGCCGCGATCCGGGCGGCCAGGCCCATGATCCGGTGCGCGCGCTCGACCTCGTAGATGTTGCCGGCGAAGGTCCGCCCCACCGTCGCCATGCCGCGCATCTCGTCGGCGATCAGGTACAGCGCCTGTCTGAGCTCGTCCACTGCGTCCTCTCTCATCTGGCGCGCGCGGGCGCCAGCGGCGTAGGCCCGCGCAGCCATCTCGGGGAGGTTCGGAGCGGCCTCACGCCTCCAGCGTCTGGGAGGTGGGCCGGGCCGCCAGGCCGAGGAAGATCGCCAGCGCCGCGGCCGCGCAGGCGGCGATCACGCCGGCCATCGGCAGGGCCGTGCCGTTGTGCAAGACGCCGACCAGCGCCCCGGCCACCGCCCCGATCACGAACTGCAGCGTCCCCATCAGCGCCGACGCGCTCCCCGCCGTGCTGCCGTGCGGCGCGAGCGCGGCCGCCGTGGTGTTCGGCCCCACCAGCCCGACGCAGGCGATGCACACGAAGAGCGGGACGAGCAGCCCCGCCAGCCCGGCGGCCTGCGTCCCCGCCGCGAGCGCCAGCAGCGCCCCGGCCGCCGTGCACGCCACCAGCGCCGCGGCGAGGATCGTCTCGCCGCTGTAGCGGTCGAGGAGCCGGCGGTTGAGCTGCGAGGCGGCCACGAGGCCGAGCGCGTTCGCGCCGAAGATCAGGCCGTAGTGCTGCGGCAGGATGCCGTGCAGCTCGATCAGCACGAACGGCGACCCGGAGATATAGGCGAACATCCCGCCCGAGATCAGGCCGCCGGCCAGCGCGTACCCGACGAACTGCCGGTCCGCCAGCAGCCGCCCGTAGACGCCCAGGGCCTGGCCGATCCCGGCCCGGACGCGCCGCTCGGCCGGGAGCGTCTCGGGCAGCCAGCGCCACACCATCAGCGCGCAGAGCAGCCCGAAGGCGCCCAGCAGCAGGAAGATCGTGCGCCAGCCGGCGAACACCAGCAGCTGCCCGCCGATCAGCGGCGCGGTGATCGGCGCCAGCCCCATCACCAGCATCAGGAACGAGAACATCCGCGCCGAGCCGCGCGCGTCGAACAGGTCGCGCACCATCGAGCGGGCGATCACCATCCCCGCGCACCCGCCGATCGCCTGGGCGAAGCGCAGCGCCACCAGCCCGCCGATCGACGGCGCCAGCGCGCACGCGACCGACGCGACGCTGTAGAACAGGCAGCCGGCCAGCAGCGGGAGCCTGCGCCCGGCCCGGTCGGCGATCGGGCCGTAGAACGCCTGCCCGACCGCCAGGCCGATGAAGAACAAGGAGAGCGTGAGCTGGGCCGCCGATGTGTCCGCGCCGAACTCGCGCGCGATCTGCGGCAGGCCCGGCAGGTACATGTCGATCGACAGCGGCCCGAAGGCCGTGAGCGCGCCGAGGATGAGCGTCAGACGCGCTGTTGAGGGACGATCAGGCGCCTCCATAACCTCACTCTCAAAGGGGCGCTACCGCCCCTGCGATGTCAGAATTGCGTCGAAGACCCGCGCCGCCAGGATGTTCGGGTCGGTGGCGCCCTGGTTCATGCCCAGCGCGATCGTGATGCCGCTCTCCGGAGCGTGCCACAGCGCCGAGCGGAACCCGCCGAACCCGCCGATGTGCCCGAGCACGGTGCGCGCCTCCGCCGGCCGCGCCTTCCCCTGCGCGTCCGGCCCGACGTCCAGGCGGTTGCGCATGACCCCCAGGCCGTACTCGAGCGCCGGCATGTTGTACTGCCCGTGGCCGTTCTCGAACGTGAACATCATGTCGAGCGTCTCGGGCCGCAGCAGCCGGCCGCCGAACAGCGCGTCGCCGAAGCGCTGCACGTCCTCGGCCGTGGAGACCAGGTTCGCGGTCGCGAAGGCGAACGACAGCGAGATGTTCGTCTGGTCGTGGTCCTGGCGGTACCCGCGCGCCTGCGCGCCCTCGACGATCTCATCGGGCGGGAAGTAGGTGTTCTCGAGCTCCAGCGGCTGGAAGATGCGCACGCGCATCTCGTGCGCCAGGGTGTTGCCGGTCACCTGCTCGACGATCATCCCGAGCAGGACGTAGTTGGTGCTGGAGTAGTCCCAGGCGTTGGGGGCGCCGGGGTAGAACAGCGACGGGCGCTGGGCCGCGTAGGTCACGAGCTCGATCGGCGCCCACAGCCGGTCGGGCGCCCGGAACGCCTCGGCCTGGAAGCTCCTGTCCTCCAGGTAGTCGTACAGCCCGGTGGTGTGGTTCAGCAGGTGGCGCACCGTGATCACGTCGCCGTGCGGCAGCAGCGCGGGGAACCAGGCCGAGACCGGCGTGTCGAGGTCGAGGCGGCCCTCCTCCACCAGCTGCAGCACGACCACCGCGGTGAAGACCTTGCTGATGCTGGCGATGCGCACCTCGGTCGTCGGCTCCATCGGCTGCGTGCGCTCGCGGTCCGCGTATCCGCTCGCGCCGGTCCACTGGATCTGCCCGGGGATGTGGACCGCCAGCACCGCGCCGGGGATAAACCCGTCGGCGACCGTCTGGTCGAGGATCCGCTGCAGCTCCTCCGCGAGGCTCGAGCTGGCGGCGCTCCCGGGCGCCTCGGCGGCCGGAAGCGAGGACATCAGGTCGAGCGGCGCTTCCATCGCCTCCGGCAGCGGGCTGGGGACAGCTACGGTCGGAGATTCGATGGCCGTCGGCGATGCGACGGCGGCGGTTGGGGTCGCGACGATAGCTGTCGGGGATGCGATGGCTGTCGGGGATGCGACGGTGGTCGGCGACGGCTGCGCGGTGGCTTCAGCCACCGGTGTGACGGTTGGAAGCTCGGGGATCGGGGTCGGCACGCTGGCCGGCGCGGCTGGGGTGCCGCACGCGGCGACGGACGCCGCCAGAAAACCTCCGATCACAACAACCGACCACCGCCGACGCAGATTGGGGCCCTGCACTTACCTGTTCTCCAGCTGATACTAGGTGGCCTTCCCTGATTCCACAGAGCAGCAATGGAGGGACCGGGGAGGGCGATCCCTCTCCCGAGTCCCTCGCGCACCCTCGTGGTGATATAGGCCACATTCCCTCGGTGGTCGAGCGGCTCGACCCCGGCAGCGCGCGTTCCTCTCATTGCCCGTCGGGGCGGGCCGCGCACTGCGCGTGGAAGTGTACCATGGTGTGTCAAGCTTTGGGGCTGTCCCGCGGCCGCTATCAGCGGCGTTTCGTCTTTCCGCGCTGTACCCCTCCCCGGCGCCCTACCGCGGGCGATTCCGCTTCATCCCGCTGGCGCGAAAGCGATGCCGTGCCGGCGGGCCGCGCCGTGCCGGAGCCCTGCTCTGCCCGTCCAGCGGATCGAACACCGGCCAGGCGGCCCGCCCGCAGCCGCGGGGGCGCCCGTACCGGGTGGAGTACCTCGTGCATGACACCATCCCCTGCCGGGGCGAGAGGGTCGGCCGCCCTCCGAGGGCTCTTTCGTGCAGGGAGGCGCAGCGGGCGGCAAGCGCTTCAAGGGCGCGTTCCGCCGGGCGGTGTGGCGAGTAGCAGCGAGGTATGGCGGGCCGCAGGCCCACCGGCGTCTTTTCTGCCGGACGACCTGCGGCGAGTTCGGCGGCCTCCGCGCCGCGCTGTGGCACGCGCCGGAGCGCGGTCTGCTCGTCGCGCTCAGCGTCAGCCAGGCCGCGACCGACCCCGACGACCTGGCGACGCAGGTGATCGCCGCGCTGCTCAGCCGGCAGGGGTCACGCCGGGCTGATCGCGATCACCCGCAGCGGGCTGCCGCTGCCGCCGACGATCTTCAGCGGCGCGGCGATCACAACCGCGCCGGTGGGCGGCAGCTGGTCGAGGTTGCACAGGCTCGCGAGGCCGAACTTGCCGGCGCCGTGCATCACGTGGTGGTTGGGGAACGGCGGGTCGAACGTGCCCGCCTGCCCCGCGTCGGTGCCGACGGTCTCGACCCCGACGCCGAGGACGTCGCGCTCGACGAGCAGCTCCGAGGCGGAGCGGTGCAGGCCGGGGCTGTGCGGGCCATCGGCGCCGACGTTCAGGAAGGCCGCCGGGTCCGTGCGCTTGCTCCAGTCGGTGCGCATGAGCACCCACGCGCCGGCCGGGATGCGCCCGTGCTCAGCCTCCCAGGCCAGGATGTGCTCCGGCATCAGCAGGAAGTCGTGGTCCTCGGCGCACTGGCGCGAGACGTCGATCACGCACGCCGGCCCGACGAAGCGCCGCGCCGGGATCGTGTCGCAGGTGTTGTCCGGCGCGTCCCTGCCGCTGATCCAGTGCACCGGGGCGTCGAAGTGCGTCCCGGTGTGCTCGCCGAGGTGCAGCGTGTTCCAGTACCAGGCCGGGCCCCTGTCGTCGTAGCGCGAGATGACCTCGATCGTCAGCCCCGGCGAGGAGGCGAAGATCGGCGGCAGCCCGATGACCGGCGTGTCCGGGCTCAGCGGCTGCGTGAGGTCGACCACCTTGAGCGTGCCGGCGTTCAGCTCCGCGACGAGCTGCGTCAGAAGGTTCGACATGGGCTCCTCCACTCGGCAGAACAGGGCTGCGGGCGATCGTCGTGCCAGCTTCGCCGGCAACAGCGCCGCCACCTCGGTCTATCAGGGATGACGCGGCGGCCCGGCCCTCCACGTCCCCTGGAAGGCGCCCGGCCGCGGCCGCTGTCAGGGCGCGCTCTCGGCGCGCGCGAGCTCCTTCAGGTAGCGCGCGAACTGGAAGCGGTTCTCGAGCAGCGGCAGGTCGGTGACGAACACCGCTGGCCCCTTGGCCTCGACCTTCGCGACCAGCGTGGTCAGCTCGTTGGCCTCGAGCGCCTGCTCGAAGGCCGCGACGAACTCGTCCAGCTCGCGGACGGTGGCGGTGCGCGGCACCCCCGCCGCGGCCGCGATCGCCGCCAGGTCGCTCCCGGTCGAGGTGGCCGTCGGGAAGCCGCCCACCGACAGCAGGCTCTCGTTGTCGAACACGACGTGGACGAGGTTGCGCGGGCGGTAGCGCGCCAGGGTCGTGAGCCCGCCCAGGTTCATCAGCAGCGAGCCGTCGCCGTCGAAGACGACCACCTTCAGCTCCGGGCGGCTGAGGGCGATGCCGAGGCCCATGGAGGAGGCGAGCCCCATCGCGTGCTGCAGGTAGAAGAAGTTCGGCCGGTGCCCGAGCGCCTGCAGCTCCGCCGCCGTGGCGCCCATGATCGTCACCACGACGCACCGCTCGAGGTGGCCGTAGATCGCCTTTAGCGCGTCGATGCGGAGCATATCACCTCGCTGAGGTGCGGTGTGTCGGCGCGGCGGGACATCCTGGCTCACTCCTCCCACATCAGGTCGCGGCAGAGCAGCAGGGCGACCGGCTTGAGCGACGACTCGGCCAGCGTCTGCGCCTTGCGCACCCGCGAGGCGACGTGGCCGGGCTCCTCGAGGCGCGCCCAAGGGATGCTGAGCGCCCCGAGGACGGCCTCCGTGACGCCGCCGCCCTCCGTCTGCCACGGGTCGCGCTCGCCGAACTCGCCGCGGTAGCTGATCAGCATCAGCAGCGGGATGCGGTACAGGCGCGCGAGCGAGACGATGCCGTTCACGCTCTGCAGAAAGCCGTGGTTCTGCATCAGCATCGCCGACTTGACCCCCGCGAGGTGCGCGCCGGCCGAGATGCCGACGCCCTCCTCCTCCTTGGCGAGCCGCACCAGCGTCATGGCCGGGTCCTCCTCGGCCATGCGGATCAGGTGGACCAGCCAGGTCTCGGGGAGCGCAGAGATCAGCGTGACGCCGCAGCCCTTCAGGGCGTCGTAGATCAGCTGCGAGCCGGCGAGTGAGACGGGCAAGCGTCGTGCTCCTGTCGCGCTATCGGTGCTTCGGGGGATGGCGCGATTGTACACCGGACCGCCGCCGCGGTCAATCCCGCCCGCGGGGCCCGCTGGGAATAACAAAGCGCCGGCAGCATCGCTGCCGGCGCTCCTCGTGGTGACCGGAGGGGGTTTGGCGGGGAGGGAGGGATTCGAACCCTCGAGGGGATTGCTCCCCTAGCGGTTTAGCAAACCGCCGCACTAGGCCAACTATGCGACCTCCCCACTGTGATACAGGCGCCTCTGGCGGAGGGGGTGGGATTCGAACCCACGAGCCTTGCGGCCGGCCGCTTTCAAGGCGGCTGCATTGTGACCACTCTGCCACCCCTCCAGGTATTAGGACGATTTTCGACCGCGCTTGTTGTGCTTTACACCGTAGAAGTGGGCTTCGGCGTGGCAGTTCGGGCAGATGAGCTCGAGGTTCTCTAGATCATCCGTCCCGCCATCGCTTCGACGAACGATGTGGTGGACGACCAGGATATTGACATCGGCGTAGCCACAGCGCTGGCATCGTGGGCCGCGAGCCTCGATCAGGCGCCTTCGTAGTGCGCGGTTGTCTCGGACGCGATCCCTGCTCGGCCGATCCGCCTGCTTGTACTTGATGCCAGTTCTGCCTCGATTGGCGCACTCCCGGCTGCACGTTTTTCGGTAAGCACGGGCTAAAATCTCTTTCCCGCAGACTGGGCACTGCGCGAGTTTCCGGCACGATTTGCCGAAGCACGCCTGGCTACAGTACACCCTGCCGCCGCTTCGCTCGATCTCGGCGGGCCTGCGGTAGATGGGCTTCCCACAGATTGTACAGGTGCAGTTTGGACGTCTGGGCATCGGCGGGGCCCCACGAAACCGTGTGCGCCCCGAGCATATCGCGCCAGAACATCTGTGTCAAGTGTGGCAGGCGGGACAGGAATCGAACCTGCAACCTGCGGATTTGGAGGCCGCTGCTCTGCCAATTGAGCTACCCGCCTTTGACCGGCCCGTATGATACCATATCGTGCCCAACTCCGCAAGCCGCATGTGCCTGCGACGCGGTATGCGCGTTGTCGGCCTCGCCGCGAGGCCGCAGGCTTGCACCTGCGGCGGGAGGCTGGTAGAATAGAGGCAGAGCACTTCGGACCAGCTCTTCGTCCGTGTATCCCAGCCCACCCGCCGCTGCTGGTGATCAGCAGCGGTTTTCCGTGTACGTCCGCGTCTGCATCGCGCAGCGCCGGCTTCGCCTGAGCTGCGACCGCTCGTTACATTAGGGAGGCTCGCGTGACACAGACCGACTATCGCTTTCTTGGCAAGGGACGGAAGCTTCTCGAGGGGATGGAGAAGATCACCGGCCGGGCCCGGTACGCCGCCGACCTGAACCTCCCGGGGATGCTGCACGCCCGCCTGGTGCTCAGCCCCTACGCCCACGCGAAGATTACGAAGATCGACACCTCCGCCGCCGCAGCGATGCCCGGCGTCGTCGCGGTGTACACCGCCGAGGACCTGCCGACGCGCGACCGCGCGGTGAACTCGCGCCACAGCGCGGTGCTGGCCAAGGAGAAGGTGCTGTTCCGCGGCCAGCCGGTCGTCGCGGTGCTCGGCGAGACCGAGGCGGCCGCCAGGGATGCCGCGGACGCCGTGGTGGTGGAGTACGAGCCGCTCGAGCCGCTGGTGGACGTCACCCGCGCGCTGGCCGAGGACGCCCCGCCGATCTGGCCGAACGGCCTTCCCAAGGAGGGCGCCGACCTCACGGCGGCGCACGGTGAGACGGCCAAGGTCGGCAGCGACGAGGAGGCGCTGCCGCCGAACGTCCACGAGGCGTCCCACGAGGTGCGCGGCAACGTCGAGCAGGGGTTCCGCGAGGCCGATGTGGTGGTGGAGCGCATCTACCGCACGCCGATCGTGCACCAGGGCTACCTCGAGCCGCACGCCTCGGTGGCCGAGTATGACCCCTACCGGGGCACGGTGACCGTCTACACCAGCACCCAGGGCCAGTTCCAGGTGCGCGACGAGGTCGCCCGGCTGATCTCGTTCCCCAAGAGCAAGGTGCGCGTGGTGCCGATGACGCTCGGCGGCGGGTTCGGCGCCAAGTACGGCATCATCGACCCGCTGGTGGCGGCGCTGGCCATCGCGAGCAAGCGGCCGGTCAAGCTGGTGCTCACCCGCACCGAGGACTTCCTCACCACCACGCCCTCGCCGGCGACGATCATCGAGCTGAAGACCGGCGCGAAGCGCGACGGCACGCTCACCGCGCTCCAGGCGCGCGTGATCATGGACAACGGCGTGTTCCCCTTCGCGGTCGGTGGGGTCGTCAGCAACCTGATGGGCGGCTACTACCGCTGCCCGAACGTCCAGATCGACGTCTACGAGGTGCTCACCCACAAGCCGCAGGCCGGCGCCTACCGCGCCCCGGGCGCCCCGTCGGCCTCGTTCGCGATCGAGTCCAACATGGACGAGATGGCGCGCGCGCTGGGCATGGACCCGCTGGAGATCCGGCTGAAGAATGCCGTCCAGGCCGAGGAGCCGACCGGTAACAACAACCCGTGGCCGGACAGCGGGCTCACCAAGGTGCTGCAGACGCTGGCCGAGCACCCGGCCTGGAAGAACCGCACCAAGGGCCCGAACGAGGGGATCGGCATTGCCGTGGGCGGCTGGATCAACGGCCGGTCGCCGGCCGCCGCGATCTGCCGCGTCAGCAGCGACAACACGGTGTCGGTCCACGTCGGCTCGGTGGACATCTCCGGCGTCAACTCGTCGCTGGTGCTGATCGCCGCCGAGATCCTGGACGTGCCGCCCGACCAGGTCGTGCTGATCCAGGGCGACACGCGCGATGGCCCGTACGCCGGGCCGTCCGGCGGCAGCCAGACGACCTACAGCGTCTCGGGGGCGGTCGCCGGGGCGGCGCGCGTGGTGCGCGAGCGGCTGCTCAAGGTCGCCTCCGACCACTTCGAGGTCGGCACTGAGGATCTGGAGATGAGCGGCGGGTTCGTGGGCGTGAAGGGCGTGCCGGACCGCCGGATCTCGATCGGCGAGCTGGCCCAGATCGCCGAGAGCCACAACAACGGCGACGGGCCGATCATCGGCGAGGGCCGCTCGACGCTCGAGCGCAGCGCCTCTGGGTTCGTCGTCCACCTGGCGAAGGTCGCGGTCGACCCGGACACGGCGCAGGTGACGCTCAAGCAGTACGTCGCCGTTCAGGACGTCGGCTTCGCGCTCAACCCGACCATGGTCGAGGGCCAGATCCACGGCGGCTCGGTGCAGGGCATCGGCTGGGGCCTGTACGAGCAGATGGTCTACGACGAGTACGGCCAGCTGCTCACGGCCAGCTTCATGGACTACGCCCTGCCGCAGTTCGACCAGGTGCCGGACATCGAGGCGGTGATGGTGACGAACCCCTCGCCGAACCACCCCTTCGGCGCCCGCGGCGTCGGGGAGCCGCCGATCACCGCCGGCGCCGCGGCGATCGCCAACGCGGTGCGCGACGCGACGGGCGTGCGGGTGACCGAGATCCCCATCCGCCCCGAGGTCCTGTGGCGCGCGATGCACGCCAACGGCAACGGCAAGGCGCAGTAGCTGTTCGTTCCACGGGCTACGCGGTGGCCTCACATTGGGAGGAGGCGTGGAGGGCCTGCGACCCTCCACGCCTCCGCGTAAGTCGTATTCATCAGGGACGCTCCGGCGCACGCCAGGGCGTCTCTGCTATGTGCGGCGCGGGAACGCGGTCGCCTGGTCGTCCGGCCCGAAGATCCAGACGAAGTTGTCGCCGTACGTCCAGAGGATCGCGCCGTTCTCGAAGCGCTGCAGCGTCCCGTTGTCGCCGATCTCGTAGTCGGTCGCCCAGCCGAGCGCCTCGCGCACCCCGGGCTGCTCGCGCCACACCTTGCCGAAGCCGCGCACCGGCTCCACCCGCCCCGCCGGCGGCCTCTCCCCGCCGGAGTAGGGCTGCGCCGGCGTCCAGGTGTTCGCGTAGGCCGTGTAGCGCAGCGGCTGCGGGTCGGTCTTGAGCGCGTAGATCGTGGCTGCCCCCGGGCCGACCTGCGCGTACAGCATCACGCCGCGCTCGTACTGCTGCCGCACCACCGATATGTCGCGCAGGACCTCGGTCGGGCAGCCCATCTCGCGCTGGAAGGCGAATGCGATCTGGTCGGGGCGGACCGTCGCCTGCAGCTCGGGGATCACCGGCGTTGCGCAGGGGTTGGCGCTGGCTAGCCCGCGCACCTCGTTCCCCAGCAGCCCGAGCAGCACGGGCGCGCCGGGCAGCTCGGTGTGGAGCTCCATGCGGCGCCGCTCGAAGCACTGGACCGTGCCGCGCCAGCTCTCGATCGTGCGCTCGAACGGCTCGGTGATCGGGTAGCCGAAGCGCTCCTGCGCCCCGGCGCTCGTGGCCGGAACAAGCGCCGCGAGCAGCGCGGCGAGCGGCAGCAGCATGAGAAGTCTACGCAAGGTGTTCTCCCAGTATGCGGATCCTCACAGGGGAACGCACGGCCACCGCCGCGCGTTCCCCTGATGCGCCGGGAATCTCGGGGGAGCGGTCGCGCCGAACGCCGCCAGATTCGGCGATGGGGCGCCAGGAGCTATGCGAGGACGATCTCGAGCGCGCCGGCTGCGATCCGCCGCTCGGCCCGCTCCTCGCTCGCGCGCGGGGCGCTGCCCGGCCGCGCGGCCAGGGCCATCGCCAGCGCCAGCCACGGCCGCTCGTCCGCCGGTGTCTCGGGGTCGTACAGCGTGTCGCGTATCGATGCGATGTCGCCGGGCTCGAGCGCGCTAGGCGGGCGCCCGCAGAACGCCGCCGCGCCGACCGCCCACAGCCGCAGGCCCCCGCGGGCGTCGCCAGCCGCCAGGAAGCGGCCGCACGGGCTCCACGCCAGGCTGGTGGTCGCCTGCCCATCGCCGGGAAGCGACCCCAGCGCCCGCCCCTCCGGCAGCAGCCACAGCTCGACCGTGCCGTCCGGGGCGCCGGCGGCCAGCAGCCGCCGGTTGTCGGACAGCGCCACGCAGGTGACGGGGCCGGCGGGGCGCTGCTGCAGGCGCAGCGGGCGCAGCGAGCCGGGTCCCTGCCACAGCCGCAGGCAGCCGTCGGGGCCCACGCCGACAATGGCCTCGTCACCGACGAACGCGAGCGGCGGGCGCCACTCGAGGTCGGCGAGCAGCATCCCGTCGGCGACGCTCCAGACCCGCACGCGCTCGTCGGCGGTTGCCACGGTCCGGCCGCCCGGCCCGAAGACCAGCTGCTTCACCGGGGCGCTGCCCGCGGCGAGCACGCCGGCCAGCGATCCGTCGGCCAGCCGCCAGAGGCGCACGCTTCGGGCGGCGTGCTCCCGGCTTCCGTTCGGACCCGCCGCCTGGCTCATCGCGCCCGCTAGCATGCGCCCGTCCGGGCTCACCGCCAGCGCCGTCAGGCGCCCGCCCGCGCCGGAGATGCGCAGCTCGGGCGGGTGCGCGCCATCGGCGACGCGGCGCAGCTCGAGGCCGCCGCTCGCGCCCGCGCAGGCGAGCAGGGGGGTGCCCGGCACGAACGCCGCGGGGAAGCGGCCGTCAAGCGGCGTGGCCTTCGACCACGGGCCCGGCCCGGCGATGCGCCACAGGAGGAGCGCGCCCACCACGCTGGCGCTCAGGAGCAGCGCGCCGTCCGGGCTGAACTGGAGGCCGGCGATCGTCCAGGGGTGGTGCCGCCCGCCGCCGGCCGCATCCAGGTGCGGGATCGCCCAGAGCTGAACGGCGCCGTCGGCCCCGCCGCTCGCGAGCACCCGGCCGTCGGGGCTGAAGGCGAGGCGGGTGACCGCGCGCCGGTGGGCGGCGATGCTGCCGAGCGGGTGCGCGACGCGTGTGGGCGGCTCGCCACAGGCCACGGCGAGCTTCGTCAGGCTGGCGAAGCGCGGCTGCTCCGCCGCGGAGTCCGGTGACCAGCATGCGGCCGCGAGCTGGCGGAGCAGCCGCGCGGCGTACACCGGCGGGGCGACCTGCGCCAGCGCCCACGCGTCGGCCGGGCGCGCGCCTGCACCCGCCGTGACCGCCTCCCACTCCGCGGGGCTCATGTCGGCCGGCCGAACAGCTCGCGGGGCGGACGCAGCGCTGCGCGCCCAGGCCGTGAGGCGTGCGCGGCCCGCCTGCGTCGCGATGCGCTCGCGCATCGTCTGGTCCGCAGCGGCGTAGGCCTCGCCGAGCAGCGCGCCGTCGGGATCGGCGCGCCGGTACAGCTCCCACTGCCCGGTCAGGAACAGAAACAGCGCCCGCTCGCGCGGGGCGGCCGGGGTGAAGCCGGCGACCAGCGCCGCCTCGCGGGCCACCGGCAGGTCGCGCTCGATCGCCAGGCGGCACAGGGCCTCGCGGGCCTCGGGGCGCTCGAGGCGGATCAGCGCGGCCCGCGCGCGCCCGGCGATGACCGGGTCGTGGTCGTCGCAGGCGTGGACCAGCGGCAGCACGGCGCTCGCGCGGCTGGCGGCCAGCAGCTCGCCGCGGTCTGCGCGGAGGGCGCTGAGGACCCGCAGCGACGCGGGCGATGAGGCGACCCAGCCGCGCTCGACGATCACCGCCGCCAGGTCGGCGTTGCGGGTCGCCGCCCAGGCGGCGCAGACGGCGTTGACGCAGCGCCAGTCGGCGAGGCGGCGCAGGGCGTCGAGCGCGGCGGCGCGGGCCAGCGGGTCGCGGCCCTCGAGGATCGCGTCGAGCAGGACGCGCAGCGCGGCGGCGGAGGCGTCGTGGGCCAGGGCGGCCGCCGCGGCGCGCCGGTCGGCGGCGCGGAACTGGCGGCGGCCGTAGAGCTCGCGCCGGCAGCGTTCAAGCTGGTGTGGGTTCATGCGGTCGGTCACAGAGATGGCGCGGGGTAGCCCACGCGTGCTGTTCCGACCGATTGTACCGCCTGGCGGGCGCGAAACGGCCCGGCGCAGATTGCAGTTTGGCTACAACCGTCTGCGCTGCCGTCGTAGTTGCCGCTGCGGGCGCTGCTCCGCCTACGTGTGCGTGTCGACGCGCTCGGGGCGGAGCGCGTAGCGCACCCGCCGCTGGCCCGGGACCGGCGTCCACGGCTTGCCGTCGTAGCGGCGCGAGAGGAAATCGATATGCTCGGGGCCGTGCTCCTCGTCCTGCTCGATGATCGGGCCGCGGATCTGGATGTAGCGCGTCGGCGACTGCGGGTCGTAGACCATCATCGCGACGTAGGGCCGGGCGCGGATGTTGCGGTCCTTCACCCGGCCGCGGGCGCTGTTGAAGTAGATCAGGCCGTCGGCGTAGTTGAACCAGACGGCCGTCACCTGCGGCGTGCCGTCGGGCATCGTCGTCGCGAGCGCGGCGATCAGCGGGCGCTTGAGCAGATCCTTGTGGGATTCGGGAATCTCTACGGGCATGGTTGTCCTCATGTACTGCGGGCTGCGCCCCGGCACAGCCCGCTCAGGTCCGCCGGCGGCGCTAGCTGAGGTGCGGGATCACCTGCTCGCCGAACGCCTTGATGAACTGCTCCTGGTTGCGGCCGACGTTGTGGACGTGGATCTCGTCGAAGCCGAGGTCCACGAACTGCTTGATGTAGTCGCGGTGCTCGTCGAGGTCGGGCGAGATCAGCATGCGGTTCTTGAAGCTCTCGGGCCGCACCAGCTTAGCGATCTCGGCGAAGTCCTCGGGCGAGCGGATATCCTGCTTCGGGAAGGGCATGCCGCCGTTCGGCCACTCGGTGATGGCGTTCTGCAGCGCCTCCTCGTACGTGTCGGCCCACGACATGTGCAGCTGCAGCAGCTTGGGCATCTTGTCGGGGTCCTTGCCGGCCTTGCGCGCGCCCTGCTCGAAGCGGCCGAGCAGCATGCGCAGCTTCTCCGGCGCCGCGCCGGGCGTGATGATCCCGTCGCAGTTGGCGCCGGTCCACTCGGCGGTGATCGGGCCGGAGGTGGCGACCAGGATCGGCGGCGGGACATCGGGCATGGTCCAGAGCTTGACGCGCTCCATCCTGAAGTACCGGCCGTCGTCGTGGCGCACGACCTTGCCGCTGAACAGCTTCTTGATGATCGCCACCGCCTCCTGCATCATCGCCAGGCGCACGTGCGGCTCGGGCCAGTAGGTGGCGACGACGCGCTCGTTGAGCGCCTCGCCGCTGCCGAGCCCGAGCCAGAAGCGGCCGGGGGTCATGGCGGCCTGCGTGGCGGCCGCCTGCGCGACTATCGCCGGGTGGTAGCGGAACGATGGGCAGGTGACGCCCGGGCCGAAGGTGATCTTCGTCGTGGTGGCGCCCAGCGCGGCCATCCAGGACCAGACGAAGGCGCTGTGGCCCTGCTGGGGCACCCAGGGCTGGAAGTGGTCAGCGGCCATGACCCCGCCGAAGCCGTGCTGCTCGGCGAGCTGGCTGTACCTGAGCAGCTCGGTGGGGTGGAACTGCTCGAGCGCCGCTGCGTAGCCGATGCGTGCCATATACGCTCTCCTCCTCTGGGGTACGGGCGCAGCGCGCCGCGCCGTGACCACCGGCGACCGCCGGGCGACGCGCCCCGGCTCGCGCACGGGCGGCCGCCTGAGATCCGGTCGTCCTCGGCCGTCGGTCGCTATTTACGCGCACGCCACTCTGGTCTCCAGGTTCAGGGCGCGCACCACCCGTAGGGCGGCGCCCCCGACCTGGCTCGCGCTCAGCCGGAGCAGGTCATCCGGCCTGTCTACATCAAGATCGAGGCCGGGCGTGCGAACCAGGCGTATCGCCAGCCCGCTGTTCTGCGCCGCCGCCATGTGGCGCGCCAGGCTGTCGGGCCCGAAGTGGAACGGCAGCGCGCCGGGCGGCGCGACCAGCAGCGCGTTCGTGCCGCCGTCCGGCGACGGGGCGATCACCGCCGAGGGCGGGTCTCCCAGCGCGTCGACGAGCTGCCCGATGTCGTCCGCGCTGACCAGCGGCAGGTCGGACGGGAGCACGAGCAGCGCCGGCCCGCCGGCGGCGGCCACCTGCGCCGCGGCGCCGGAGAGGGCCGCGTTCAGGTCGTTCGTGTGGTCGAACAGCGCCGAGGCCCCGTGCTCGGCCGCCAGCGCGATCGCGGCCGGGTCGCGGCTCACCACGCTGACCTGGGCGACGGCCGGTGCGGCGCGCACGGCGGCCAGCACGTCGGCCAGCATGGCGAGCGCCAGGTCGCGTCGCTCGCCCGGGCTGAGCAGGTGCGCCAGGCGGCTCTTCGCCGAGCCGAGCGGCTTGACTGGGATAACGGCGTGGATCATGGGCTGGGAGACGAGTCGCCTATTCGTCAGCTGGCGCTCAGCTCGCGTGCCGCCCCGAGCGTCTGCGCGGCCAGCTCGCGCTTCTCCTCCGGCCCGCGCATGATCGTGTCGGTCACGACCACCTGCATGCCGAACGCGCGGATACGGTCGGCCAGCGCCGCGTCCACCCGGTCGATCACCAGCGTGTCGACCAGGCCGCGGTAGCAGCGCGCGACCCCGAGCGCGGACACCTCGTAGCCGAGGGCGCGCATGAGCGGCGCCGCCGGCCCCTTGATCGGCGCGCCGGCGACGATCGGGCTGACGGCGACGACCGGCGCGCTGGTGTGCTCGATCGCCTCGCGTATCCCCGGGACCGCGAGGATGGTGCCGACGCTGACGATCGGGTTGCTCGGCGCGATCAGCACCGCCTGCGCGCTCCGGATGGCCTCGAGCACGCCGGGCGCGGGGCGGGCGGTATCGGCGCCGCGGAACTCAACCCCGAGCACCTCGTCCTGCGCCCGGCGCTCGACGAGGTAGTTCTCGAAGTGGATCGCGCCGGCCGGCGTCTCGATGTAGGTCGCCACCGGGTCGTTGCTCATGGGGAGGATGTTCACGCGGACGCCGAGCGCGCGCCGGAAGGAGTCGGCCACCTCGGCGAGGGTCGCGCCGGCGCGCAGCAGCTCGGTGCGCCGGATGTGCAGCGCCAGGTCGCGGTCGCCGAGCTTGAACCAGGTCGGCCCGCCGAGCTTGCCGAGCCAGGTCAGGCACTCTTCGGTGTCGCCGGCGATGCCCCAGCCCTGGGCCTGGTCGATCACCCCGGCGAGCGTGCACGTCACGATGTCGAGATCGGGCGCGATGTGCAGCCCGTAGAGCGAGAAGTCATCGCCGGTGTTGACGATGGCGGTGATCTCCTCCGGCGCGACGACCTGCACCAGCCCTTCGAGGAAGCGGGCGGCTCCTACGCCCCCTGCCAGAACCACGATCATTGCAGCCACCTTTGAACGTGAAGGCGACGTCCCTGACGGGGTGACGGGGTGACCTTTTGACACCGGAAACCCGTGCCACACCACCAACCATGCTTGTCACCCAGTCACCCGGTCACCGTGTCACCCAGTCACCGTGTCACCCAGTCACCGTGTCACTAAAACATATCCGGCAGCCACGGGCGCGGGCCGGCGAAGATCCGCCCCGCGTCCGCGAGCTCCGCGTCGTCCGCTTCTAGCGCGCTGACCTGCCGCAGCTCCAGCGGCGTGTAGTAGCCGGTGTACAGCGCGGCCAGCTCGCGGATGTGGAGCCTGATGCGGCCCCTGCCGCCGCGCTCGACCCGCCCGACCCCGTCGGCGACGCGCAGCACGAAGCGGCCGCTGTTGGCGGGGAGCAGCTCGTCGACCACCTCGAGGTGCAGCTCGCCCGCGGCGCCCGGCGCATACCCGCGCGCCTCGAGCGCCGCCGGCACGTCGAGGATGCGCAGCATCAGGTCGATCGCGCTGGAGACCTTGTGCTTCTGCTCGGGCAGCAGGAACAGCAGCGGGTCGTGCGGCGCGCCGGGGAAGCGCACCGTCTCGATCATCGAGCGGTGGCCGGCCAGCAGCATCAGCAGCCGCCGGCCAGCGTCGGGCGTCAGCGCGATGATGTCGCGCACCAGCAGCGGCTCGCCCCAGGTGGTGTGCTCGAAGACCACGTACCCCTCGGGCGTGCCGTCGCGCAGCGCGGCGAAGGCGTAGGTGGGCTTCTCGGGGCGCGTCAGGACGCGCCGCCACAGGAAGTCGGGCCGCTCGATGAACCCGGCCGAGCGGGCCGCCCGCCGGGCGTACAGCTCCCGGATCAGGTCGTAGCGCTCCGGCGCCACCGGCACCGCCTCGAGCGCGTGGTCGCGGGTGGCGAGCGCCGCCAGCGGCAGCTCGTAGATCGTGCGCTGCGCGGCGCGCTCGAAGCCCGCCCGCCGGTAGAAAGCGGTCGTCGCCGGGTACAGGGTGAGGATCGGCACGCCCAGCGCGCGCTGCTCCTCCAGCATGCGGGTCAGCATCCACAGGCCGACGCCGCTGCCGCGCTGGTCCGGCGCGACCCCGACGGCCGTCACGCCGCCGGCCGGCACGACCCGCCCGCCGAGCCAGTGGCCGAAGGGGATCACGCCCAGCCCGGCGACGATGCGCCCGTCGCTGCGGACGACGCGCATATTCGGGTGGCCGATCATATTCGTCCAGGGCGCCATCGTGCCCACGGCGAACGTGAGCGCCTGCTCCAGCACCCGGTCCATCTCCTCCACCTCTTCCGGGCAGGGCGCGGAGAAGGTGAAGCTAGAAGCGTTCGGCATGAACAAATCTCCTCTGGGCCGCGCTCAGTCGAAGCGCACCACCAGCTCCTCGAGCGGGCGCCGGCCGCGCCGCTGCGGGTCCGCCGCCGCGTAGCCGAGGGTGATCAGCGCGTGCGGGATGAGCGCCGGGTCTAGGTCGAGCGCCGCGACGACGGCCTGCGGGCAGAAGAGCGGCGCGCACATCCAGCCGGTGTCCAGCCCGAGGGCGTAGGCGGCGAGCAGCATGTTCTGCACGGCGCAGCCCAGGCTCTGCACCGCCATGGTCGCCTCGGCGGCGTTGCGCGCCTCATCGGGGTAGGTGTCGAGGTCCGCCAGGTAGAGGCACGGGATGATCAGCACCGGGGCGCCGAAGATCCGCGCGCGCGACTTCTCGAGCCGGGCTGTGATCGTCGCCTCGTCCTGCCCGTCGAGCGCGAGCTGGCGGCGCCACTCGGCGCCCATGGCCTCGACCAGGGCGTGGCGCGGCTCCTCGCGGGTGATCACCGCGAAGCGCCAGGGCTGGCGCCCGTGCGGCGACGGCGCCCAGCGGGCGGCCTCGAGCACCTCCAGGATCTGCTCGCGCGGCACCGGCCGGTCGAGGTAGCGGCGGACGGAGCGGCGCCCGGTGATGATCTGGCTGAGCGACAAGTGCTCCCGTGAGCTCGCGAGTGTGTCTGTCGTCATATGAGCCTGACTGGGTGGCCGGGTGACAGGGTGACCGGGATATGATCACAGGCGTCCGGGCGCCGAGGAGTCACCCGGCCGCCGTTCAACGGAAGAGATCCCTCTCCGGCGCGCGCACCAGCTGCGCGGCGCTCCCCTCGGCGCGGATGTAGGAGTAGCCGCGCACGATCGCCGCCGGCACCTGGTCGGTCTTGCCCATCACCAGCTCGGCCGCCGCGGCGATCTCATCGGCCACGGCGATGTTCGTCGCCCGCAGCGTGTAGCCGTAGGCGTCCGGCTGGCCGGCGTAGTCGGCGAGCGGCGCCATACCGGCGACGCCGATCGCGACGTTCACCTGGCCCTCGCGCCACGGCCGGCCGAACGTATCCGAGATGATCACCGCAATGTCCACGCCGGCGCGCTCGCGGGCCGCGCGCCGCAGCCGCTCGGCCGAGGCGTCCGGGTCCTCCGGGAGCAGCGTGAGCATGCGGCCGCCGGCGACGTTCGACTCGTCGACGCCGGCGTTGGCGCACACCAGGCCGTGGTGGGTCTCGCAGATCAGCACGCCGCGGTCCATGCGCACGATGCGGCGCGTCTCGCGCAGCACGACCTCGTAGTGGTGGGCGTCCTTCGCGCCCTGCGCCGCCACCATGCGCGCCATGTGCGAGGGCTCGACCGTGCTCGGGTCGACGAGCCGGCCCTCGGCCTTCGAGACGACCTTCTGGGTGACGACGAGCACGTCGCTGTCCTCGAGCGGCTGCGCGGCGCCTTCGAGCGCGCCGAGGATCAGGCTGGCGAGGTCGTCGCCGGGGCGCACATCTCCGATGCCCCGCACGGGGATGATCTGTATTGCTGAGGCCATGGAACAGCACTTCGAAAGGAAAACACTTGCGTATTGTACCACGGCTGGGTGCGAGGCAGCGCCTCCGCGATCTCCCTCTTTCCGCCGCACCGCGACGGACGGAAGAGCGCCTGGCGGCCGAGGCTCTCCGGGCCGCCCCATGGCAGGCGCCGATAGTCCCTTTCCGGGGAGGTGTGGAGGGCCGCAGGCCCTCCACGGACCTTTTCCCCCGCCGCTCTGCGGCGACGCAGTCGCCGCAGAGCGGCGGGAAGGGAGAGATCTGGGGTGGCGAAGCCGCCCCACACCCCTCCAGGCGGCGCTGGCGGCACCTGCCGCAGCGGCGCGCTGCAGAAGTGATTGACAATCTGCCCGCCGTACCCTAGACTGCCAGAGACTCACAGACTCCCGGAGAGCTCCGATGCGCACCAACCGACTGATGGCGGCCGCCTTGGCCCTGGCGGCTGTGCTTGGCCTCGTGTCCTGCGGCCTGGCCGCGCCCGGCGCGGCCGTCCCTTCTCCGGCCCCGAGCACCCCCTCGGCGCCACCGCCGACCGCCGAGCCGGCGCCCGCGCCGCCGGACACCCTGCGCTGGTCGCTGGAGGGGATCAGCGACCTCCCTTCGATCGACCCGGCGCGCCCGCAGGGGATCCTGTCCACCACGCTGATCAACCTGGTGTTCTCTGGCCTGGTGCGCCTCGACGAGCGGCTCGAGGCGGTGCCGGAGGGCGCCGAGTCGTGGGATGTGTCCGACGACGGGATGGTCTACACCTTCACGCTGCGCCCGAACCTGGCCTTCGGCGACGGCACGCCCGTCACCGCGAGCGACTTCGTCTACTCGATCAACCGCGCGCTGGCGCCCGAGACGGCCTCGTTCGGCGCCCCCGCGCAGCTGGGGCGGATCGTCGGCGCCCAGGATGTGATCGAGGGCCGGGCGCGCGAGGTGAGCGGGGTGCGGGCGCTCGACGAGCGGACGCTGGAGATCACGCTCGACGCGCCGCTGGCCTACTTCCTGGCGCAGCTCTCCTACCCGTTCACCTTCGTCGTGCCGCGCGCCCTGGTGGAGGGCGGCGGCGACTGGCAGCGCGCGGCCTACGGCACCGGGCCGTTCAAGATCGCGGCGGTGCGGCCGGGCGAGGCGATCGAGCTGATCGCCAACGAGCACTACTGGGCCGGCAAGCCCGGCGTCGAGAAGGTGTACATGCCCTTCAGCCCGGATGCCGAGACGGCCTACCAGCGCTACCGCGCCGGCGAGCTGGACATCATGGGCAACCGCGACAACCCCGTCCCGCCGGCGCGCGTCCCGGAGGTGCGGGGCACGCCGGACTTCCGCTCCGCGGCGCTGCTGACGACCCGCTACGTCGGCTTCAACAACAGCCGGCCGCCGTTCGACCGGGCGGAGGTGCGGCGGGCGTTCGCGATGGCGGTGGACAAGCAGCTGATCGCCTCCAGCGTGCTGTCCGACACCGTGCTGCCGGCCGGGCGCATCCTGCCGCAGGGGCTGCTCGGCACCCAGTACCCCATCCGGCAGCTCGGGTACGACGCCGAGGCCGCGCGCCAGGAGCTGGCCGCAGCCGGCTACCCCGGCGGCGCCGGGTTCCCGCAGGTGCGGATCAGCTTCGCGATCGAGGGCGACAACGCGCTGGTCGTCGACGCCCTGCGGCGCGCGTGGCAGGAGAACCTGGGGCTCACGGTGGAGGCCGAGGCGCTGCCGCTCGACGAGTTCATCGCCAAGCTCGACAGGACCTACTTCGCGCCGCAGGACGAGGGGAGCCTGGACCTGTACCTCAGCGTGTGGGGCGCGGACTACCCCGACCCGCAGAACTTCCTCTCGCAGCAGCTGACCACCGGCAGCCGCAACAACAACGGCCACTGGTCCGACCCGGAGTTCGACCGGCTCGTCGCCGAGGCGGACCGGATCTACAGCCGGACGCAGATCGAGCGGCGGCTCCAGCTGTACAACCAGGCCGAGCAGATCGCGATCGACAAGGTCGGGTGGCTGCCGCTGTTCTACCCGCGCTTCAACATCCTGCTGCACCCGCGCGTGCAGGGCATGGAGGCAACGCCGAACGGCCTGGTCGCGCCGGACTGGACGCAGGTGCGGGCCGCAGGGCAGTGACCGCATCCAACCGGAAACGGCTGCCTCGCGGCAGCCGTGGGTGAGAGGACGGGGGCGGCGGGCGCTCTCGGGCGCTCAATGCTCAATAGCGCCGCCCTCTAATTTGTTGCCAACAGCAAAGCATATCCCGTGCCGCCGCGCATAGGTGCGGCGGCCGATCTCTGCTTCCGCCATCCGGCCGACCGGCCGGCTCCGCCGCACGTCTCAGCGACTACAGCAGGATTCCCGTTCCGCCTCCTGGTCCCTGTAGCGTCACCCATACAGTCTGATGTGCGGGCCGCTCCCGCGCGCTATGCTGATCCAGCTGGTGCGGGGCTGCGCCACCTCCCGAGAAGTGGCTGGAAGGGCTCAGTCCGCCAGGGCCGCTTCCTGCCGGGAGGTGTGGAAGAGCCGCAGGCCCTGCGAGATCCTTTTTCTCTCGCGGCTCTGCGGCGACGCAGTCCGAGAACATCTTCCGCAGCAACCAGAACATCGCGCCGTAGCGCCCCCGCCGGGCGTCGCTGCGGCGCGTCCCCTGGCACGGAGTGTGCCCGTATAATACGGGCGATGTGACATGCGACGTGGCACACGTGTGCCCTGCGCTGGAGGTGTGTTCATGACGACGCGTCCTTCGCTCCACCCCGAGGGGCCGGAGGACCAGGCGGACGGGCGGGCGGGCGCGGATGCTCCGCTCGTCACCCAGGTCGTTTCGCAGGGGGAGCAGCTGCTCTCCAGCCGGACCGGCCGGATCGTCGCCCGCTGGCTGCTCGTGATCGTCGCCCTTGTTGGCGTCGGGTGGCTGTTCTGGCGCGCCCGCCAGGCCATGACCCCCTTCATCTTCGGCCTGGTGCTGGCCTATCTGCTGACGCCGCTGGTCAACCGGCTCGCGCGCTACATGCGCCGGCCGCTGGCGATCCTGATCGTGTACATGATCGGCATCGCGCTGCTCGTGCTCGCCTTCATGTACCTGATCCCGCCGGTGTTCGACCAGATCCAGCGGCTGATCAGCAACATCCCCACGGTCGATGAGCTCCAGGAGCTCAGCGCCTGGTTCCTCGAGCGCTACCGCGCGATCATCCCCGAGTCGCTCCGCGAGCCGATCGATGCCGGCGTGATCGGGGCGCTGCGCTCGCTGCAGGATAACATCAGCGCGTACGTGCAGCAGGCCGGGGGCTGGCTGGCGACCAGCCTGCTGCGGGTTGTCAACACCGTCACTTTCCTGCTCGGCTTCCTGATCGTGCCGATCTGGCTGTTCTATGTGATCAACGACCAGCAGCAGGGCATGGCGTTCCTCAACCGGATCATCCACCCGCGCGCCCGCTCCGATTTCTGGAACGTGGTGCGGGTGGTCGACAAGGTCTTCACCGGCTACATCCGCGGCCAGCTGATCCTCGGCGTCGCCGTCGGGCTGATGGCCGGCGCGGGGCTGCTGCTGCTGCAGCTGTTCGGCTTCCAGACCCGCTACATCCTGCTGCTGGCGATCATCGCCGGCGTCACCGAGCTCATCCCGATCATCGGGCCGATCCTCGGCGCGATCCCGGCGGTCGCGATCGCGTTCTTCAGCCCGGAGGACCCGCTCCGCAACGGGCTGGCGGTGCTGGTGCTGTACATCGTCATCCAGCAGCTCGAGAACAACCTGCTCGTCCCGCGCATCGTCGGCGAGAGCGTCGGGGTGCACCCGGCGATTCTCACCGTGGTGCTGATCGCGATGGGCGAGATCTTCGGCCTGCTGGGGGTGATCCTGTCCGCGCCGCTGGCGGCGGTGGCGCGCGACCTGTTCGTGTATGTCTACCAGCGGCTCGGCGGCGTCCCGCCGAGCGCCGCGCTGCAGAGCGTGTTCGTGGAGCGGGCCAGCGTCGATATGACCGCCGTCGACCAGCCGGAGGAGCCGGCGCCGCCCGCGCCCGTCGGCGAGGCCGATGCCGCGCGGCGCGAGGTCCAGCGCGAGCCCTGACCCACGCACATGCCATACGGCTGACGCTGCCCTGCGCGTCGCCCGCGCCAGCGCCGGGAGCTACGGCGGCCAGCCTTCCACGAGCGCTGTTTCCGCCAGGAGGCGCGGCGGGCTCGCCTTCTGGGGACCTGTTCCTGCCGGGAGGTGCGGCGGGCTCGCCCACCGCGGGCTGGTTCCCCGCCGGGAGGTACGGAGGGCCGCAGGCCCATCAGGACGCTTTTGCGGCCAGAGAGTTTGGGTGCCGCAGGCCTTGCGCGGGCCTGTTCCTGCCGGGAGGCGCGGCGGGCTTGCCTTCCGCGGGCCTGTTCCTGCCGGGAGGTTCGGAGGGCCGCAGGCCCTCCGAGGTTCTTGGTTCCTCGCGGCTCTGACGCAGCGCAGCTGCGGCAGAGCCGCGCCGAAAGGTTCTCCAAAAGTTCTCTCTTGACAAAGAGCTCTTTCTCCTCCATAATAGTGTCATTCTGACAATAATTTCGCAACGCGATCAGGAAGGCCGCCATGAGCATCTTCGACAACCGCCGCCTGACGAACGAGACCTTCAAGCTGGACGCCGAGCGCATGCGCGCCGGGTGGTACTCGGACAAGTACTTCGAGAACATCGTCGGCATGCTCACCGCGCTCGCCCGGCGCGGCTACCGCTTCGGCGGCACCTCCGAGCGCATGGCCGCCTACGGCGTCGACGTCCGCGATGTGGACGTTGGCAACATCGAGGTCGAGATGCAGTGGTTCACCCGCCGCCGCCCCTTCTCGGTCGTCGCCGGGGTGGACAAGGCGCTGGCGATGCTGCAGCTCTGCACCGGCTACTTCGACGAGAGCGGTCAGTTCGTCAACACCTACGACCACCTCGAGGTCGAGGCGGTCCACGACGGGGTGCTGGTCCCCTACGACGGCGACCCGCTCAACGTCCGGCCGGTGCTCAAGGTGCGCGGCCGCTACCGCGACTTCGCGCTGCTCGAGACCCCGACGCTCGGCACGCTGACTCGCGCCACCCGCATCGCCACCAACGTCTACAACGTGCTGGTGGCGGCGCGCGGCAAGCCGGTGATGTTCTTCCCCGCCCGCTTCGACGCCCACGAGGTCCAGGCGGCCGACGGCTACGCCTACAACATCGCGGTGCAGCGCTACAACATGGACTACGGCCGCCGGGTGCCCCCCTCGGTCTCGACCGACGCCCAGGGCGACTGGTGGGGCAGCCTGGGCGGCGGCACGATCGCCCACGCGGCGATCGCCGCCTTCCTCGGCGATACCGTCGAGTGCATGCTCGCCTTCGCCGAGACGCGCCCGGTGGACATCCCGCGCGTCGCGCTGGTGGACTTCGACAACGACTGCGTCGGCACGGCGCTGGCTGTGATGGACGCCATGTTCGCCCGCTACCGCGAGCTGGTCGACAGCGGCCTCGAGGACGAGGCGCGCCGCTACGAGCTCTTCGGCGTGCGCCCGGACACCAGCAACACGCTGCGCGACGTCAGCGTGACGCCGCTCGGCGACAAGAAGCTCGACCTGGGGGTCAACCCGCGCCTGGTGTTCAACCTGCGGCGGGCGCTCGACAACGCCTGGACGCGCTGGAACCTGCCGCTCGAGTGGGTGCCGCGCGCGCAGCAGTGGTGCCGCAACGTCCGCATCGTCGTCACCGGCGGCTTCGACGCCGCCAAGATCCGCCACTTCGAGGACCTCGGCGTCCCGGCCGACATCTACGGCGTCGGCTCGTCGCTGTTCTCGAACTCGGACGAGGCGGGCACCAACAACGACTTCACCGCCGACATCGTGCGCGTCAAGGTTGGCGGCGAGTGGTACGATCTGTCCAAGGTCGGCCGCAGGCCCTGTGACAACCCGGATCTCGTGCGTATCCAGTAGCGGGCGCCCGGCGCCGTGCGTGGCCTCGCCCGCTCACGGCGGAGCGGCCTCCCGCCCATCAGCGCCCGCGGCAGGCGCACGCCCGATTTCCGCTGGCGCAAAGGGGTGCCGGCGGCGGCCCGGCCGCCTTCCCGCCGCGCGAGGCGCCGTGCCGTCCGCCATCCCGATCGCGACTCCAACCTGCGGGAGCCCCCGCCGGGCCCCGAGTGTCTCGTGTACGCGCTGTCTGGCTATGGCCGCCGCGCTGCCGCAGCCGGACACCACACATTCCCTGGCACACGATGCGCGACCCGAAAGCCCTCGCGGCCTACCTGAAGACCCGCGCGCCGCTCACCAGCGTGGTCAGCTACCCGCAGCGCGGCCCGTGGGGCGACAACCGCTACCCCGGCAACTGCTCCGGCTACCTGCTGATCGACCTGTGCGCCGAGTTCCGCCCCCGCAGCGTGCTCGACCCGATGGAGGGCGGCGGCACCAGCCGCGAGGTCTGCGCCGACATGGGCATCCCCTACGCCGGGTACGACCTGCGCACCGGGACCGACAGCCTCCACGACAACATCGGGGACGGCTACGACCTGATCTTCTGGCACCCGCCCTACCACGATATGAAGGTCTACAGCGATGACCCGCGCGACATGAGCCGCGCCGGGTCGCTGGCGATGTTCCAGGCGCTGCTGCGCGCCGGCTACCGCCGCTTCTTCGAGCTCCTCGCGCCGGGCGGCCGGCTCGCCATCCTGATCGGCGACCTGCGGCGGCGCGGGCGCTATGAGCCGCTCACCGCCGACGTCGCCCGCCTCGACCGCGCCCATATCGAGAGCATCATCGTCAAGATCCAGCACAACGTCAGCTCGAACAGCACGCGCTACGCCGGCGCCTTCGTGCCCATCCTCCACGAGACGCTGACGATCTTCCGCCGGCCGGTCGAGTAGAGCGTCCGGCTGCGCCCGCGGAAGCAGCGCAGCGAGGCATCTCGCGGGGCGCCGCGCCTGTGGTATGATGCCGCGCGTATGTTGCAGGCTCCTGACCTCCCCCGCCGCATCACCGGCGCCCTGTCCTCGGCGCGCGCGCTAGTGCTCGACTGGCGCCCGCCCGCGCTCGCGCTTCTCTGCGCCCTGCTGCTGCTGCTCGCCGCCCAGTGGCCGCTCGACTACCGCTTCCAGATGGGGATGGAGCGCGGCCCGCTCAGCGACCAGCCCTTCATCCACAGCTTCTACACCCCCGAGGGCGAGTGGCCGGACGGGCTGTTCCGCTGGACGCGCGGCGAGCAGGCGCTGATCGAGCTGCCCGCCGTCGGCCGCCGCGGCCTGGTCGTCGACATGCAGATCGTCTCGCACCGGGCCAACCGCGATCCATCCGCCCCGCCGACGCGCCTCACGCTGCGCGCGGGGGAGGCGCTCGCCCCGGCGTCCTTCACGCTGCGCCGCGAGGCCGCCCGCTACCTCGTCTACCTGCCGCCCGAGGCCCTGCCCGGCGGTGCGCTGCGGCTGGCCTTCGAGACGGAGACATGGCAGCCCCCCGGCGACAGCCGCCAGGCGCTCGGCGTCGCGCTCGGCGGTCGCTTCCGGGTCACAAGCGTCCGGCCGACGGGGCTGGTGGCGCCCGACCGCAGCGCCGTGACGCTGTTCCCGCTGGCGCTGCTGATCCTCTGGCCGCTCGGGCGCCTGATCGGCTTCTCCTCAGGCGAGACCTTCCGCCTGCTGCTGCCGCTGGCGCTCGCCATCCCGCTCATGGCGGTGGTCGACCCGGGGCGGCTGGGCTTCGGGGCGGAGTGGTCGGTGCGCGCCGCCCTGATCGGCCTGGCGAGCGCGGCCCTCGGCGTGTGGCTCGTGCCGCCGCTTCTGGAGCGGCTGGGCGCGCCCGCCCCGGCCAGCGTGCTGCGCTGGCTGGTGCTGCTGCTGGTCGTCGGCTTCGCGCTCAAGTACAGCGCGCGCCTCTACCCGGACTCGATGCCGGGCGACGTGCAGTTGCACCTCAACCGCTACGGCGCCCTGGTGCGCGGCCAGCACTTCATCGACGCCCAGCACCGCGGGCTGCCGTTCCCCTTCCCGACCGGGCTGTACGTGCTGGCCGCCCCCCTGACGCTCACCTGGGTCAGCATCCGCGACGTGTTCCTGCTGCTCTCCGGCCTCTTCGAGGTCACCGGCCCGCTGCTGCTGTACGCGCTGCTGGTGCGCGCGACCGGCAGCCCGCGCCTCGGCCTGGTGGCGGCGGCGGTCTACGGGCTCACCGCCGGCGGCTCGATGACCGCCTGGTTCGCCTTCTTCAGCCACGTGTCATCGCAGTGGTACCAGCTGGCGCTGGTGCTGCTGCTCGCCGCCGCGTGGCCGCGCTACGGCGACCGGCTGACGTGGTGGGGGATCGTGCTGCTGCTCACGCAGGTGGCGCTTGGGCACATCGGCACCTTCATCAACCTGGCGATCTTCGGCGTGCTGCTGGTGCCGCTGCTCTTCTGGAGCGCGCGCACGCCCGAGGAGCGCCGCGCTGTGCGCGACCTGCTGGCCGCGGGCGCGGCGGCCGGGGCGTTCGTCTTCCTCACGTACTACAGCGTGCGGCTGCCGCAGTTTCTGGCGGTGCTGGGGGGGATTGCGACCGAGGGCATGGCCGAGTTCACCGGCAAGCGGCCCATCCCGCGCTCCGAGACGCTGCGCGTGCTGTGGGAGGGCGGGCTGATCGACCACTTCGGCTTCTTCCCGGTGCTGCTCGCGGTGCCGGGCGCCGTCCTGCTCTTCCGCGGGCGCGCGCGAGGCGGCGCGCTCCCCTGGCTCGCGCTGGCGACCTTCCTCTCCAGCCTGTCGCAGGCGGTGCTGCCGTTCATCACCCTCTCGTCGATCACCACCCGCTGGCTCATGTTCTCGGCCTGGGTGTTCGCGCTGTGCGCTGCTCCGGCGGCGCTGTGGCTGTGGCGGCGCGGGCGCGCGGGGAAGGTGGCGCTCCTCGCGATGAGCGGCTACGTCCTGTGGATCACCGCCGTGGTCTGGATCGAGGCCATGACGATGCGGCTGCCGCCGATCGAGCCCTTCTAGGGTCTGGCACCCTCGTGCCTGAGCAGCCAGGCCTTGCGCTCCAGGCCGCCGCCGTACTTGACCAGCGACGAGTCCGCGCCGACCAGCCGGTGGCACGGCACGACGATTGCGATCGGGTTCTGCCCGTTCGCCGCGCCCACCGCGCGGCTCGCAGACGGCCTCCCAAGGCGGGCGGCGAGCGCGCCGTAGCTCAGGGTGCTGCCCGCCGGGATCGCGCGCAGCGCAGCCCACACCTCCTGCTGGAACGGCGTCCCGCCCGTGTCGACCGGGATCGCGTCGATGGCCGCGAGGTCCCCGTCGAAGTACGCCCGCAGGCGCTCGCTGAAGCCGTGCGGGTTCGCGGCCCCGGTGAGGCGCAGCGGCCCGTAGCGGCGGCGGAGCGCCGGCTGCATGCGCTCCACACAGTCCTCGAAGCTCAGCGCGCACAGCCGGCCGTCGTCGCAGACGATGGTGACCGCGCCGAGCGGTGTCTCGATCTGATCGACCTGCAGCTCCTTCATACCGCGCTCCTCACTGTGCTGCGGGCAGCGTGAAGCACACCTTCGTGCCCTGGCCAGGCGCGCTCTCGATCCAGATCCGGCCGCCGTGCGCCTCCACGATGCCCTTGGCGATCGCCAGCCCAAGCCCTGCCCCGCCCGTCCCGCGCGAGCGGGACTTCTCGCCGCGGTAGAAGCGCTCGAAGACGTGCGGCAGATCCTCGGGCGCGATCCCCTCGCCGCTATCGCGCACCTCGAAGACCACCGACGGCTGCTGGCCGGGCGCCGCCTCGCCGGAAGCCGCCCGTGGGGGCGCAGCGTACACGGCCAGCCCGACGCTCCCGCCGGCCGGCGTATGCTGGATCGCATTCGTCACCAGGTTGGCCAGCACCCGCTCGATGCGCTGCGCCGCCGCGTGGACCGCAGGCAGGCCCGGCGCGACATCGGCGCGCAGCTCCACGCCGCGCTCCGCGGCCTGCGGCCGCAGCGCCTCGATCACATCGCTGACCACGTCGCCCGGCGCGACCCGCTGGAGGTCGAGCCGGAGCGCGCCCGCCTCGATCTGCGAGAGCTCGAACAGGTCGTCGATCAGGCTGCTGAGCAGCGCGACCTGCCCGCGCATCGTGGCGACGTAGCGCGCGCGCGTCGCCTCATCCTCCACCAGCCCGTCGGCCATCGCCTCGAGCATGGCGCGCAGCGAGGCCAGCGGTGTCCGCAGGTCGTGCGACACCGCGGCGATCAGGTCGCGCCGGGCGGCCTCCTGGCGCTCGCGCTCGGCGGCGGCGGAGGCCAGCTGGGCCGCCATGCGGTTGAACTCGCGCGCCAGCCCGGCGATCTCGTCGCTGCCGCGCACCTCGACGCGCGCCGTCAGGTCGCCGGAGGCCACCGCCCGCGCCCCGCGGTGCAGCGCCCGCACCCGGGCGGTGATCGCCCCGGCCAGGGCGGAGCCGAGCGCCAGCGACGCGACGCCCGCCAGGAGCAGCAGCAGCACCAGCAGCGGCAGGTCGCTCTCGCGGATGAACATCAGGCGCGCGGTGAGGTAGATATTCAGCAGCGCGATGGCGATCCCGAGCGCGTAGGTGAGCGTCAGCTGCAGCCACAGCGGCCCGCTCGCGCGCCGCAGCCAGAGCAGGCCCACCGCGCTCAGCGCCAGCGAGAAGATGCCCGCGGTCAGGAGATACCCGGCCAGCTCCCCCGCCTCCCGCTGCGCCGCGCCGAGCCAGCCCACGGCGACCAGCAGCCCCAGGCTCAGCCCGAGCAGCAGCCCCGGCACCAGCAGCATGTATCCCGGACGGCCGGTTGTCGAGCCTGGTGCGTTCATGGTTCAGCGCCCACGCCCCGCCATACTACAGGGCCTGCGCGGCGGCCGCGCGCATCTCTCAGCTACAGCCGCTCCAGCCGGTAGCCGACGCCCCACACGGTCGTGAGCATCGTCGGGTTGGAGGGGTCGGCCTCGATCTTCTCGCGCAGCCGCCTGATATGCACGGTCACCGTGCTCATGTCGCTCGCGAAGGTGTAGCCCCAGACGTTATCGAGCAGTTGCTCGCGGGTGAACACCTGCCCCGGGTGGCGCATCAGAAAGGCCAGCAGGTCGAACTCGCGCGCGGTCAGGCTCAGGGGGCGCCCGCCGAGCGTGGCCGTGCGCGCCGCGGTGTCCAGCCGCAGCGGGCCGTGGGCCAGGACGGTGGCCGGTGCGGATGCTGCCGCGTCCGGCTGCGCTCGCCGCAGCACCGCCTTGACGCGCGCCACCAGCTCGCGCGGGCTGAACGGCTTGACCACGTAGTCGTCCGCGCCTAGCTCCAGGCCCACCACCCGGTCGGCCTCCTCACCGCGCGCCGTGAGCATGATGATGGGCAGCCGCCCCTGGGCGCGCAGCCGCTGGGCGATCTCCAGCCCGCCCAGCCCCGGCAGCATCAGGTCGAGCACCACCAGGTCCGGCCGGCGCTGCTCGATCTGCCGCAGCGCCGACGGGCCGTCCGCCGCAGTCACGACCTCGAAGCCCTCGCGGCGCAGGTAGAGCTCGACCACCTCGACGATCGTCGGCTCGTCGTCCACCACCAGTATCGTCTCGCCGCCCATTGCGCTCACCCCGTGCGCGGCTTCCAGTGACGGTATGATAGCACGGGCGGCTTATGAGAGCATTATGCAATTGTGACGGGCTGGGTGCATCCCGTTAAGAACGGGGCTGACGCGGGGCGCCCTGCGGGCCGCCGCGTCAGCGCTCCGCGGGGTGCGGCTCTGCGCCCTCGCTCACGTGCCGCTGCGCGCGGCGGGCGGCGGGAAGGTGTCCCACGCCCTCACTCACGTGCCGCTACGCGCGGCGGGCGGCGGGAAGGTGTCCCACGCCCTCGCTCTCGTGCCAGCCGCTGACCAGGTGCCGCTGCGCGCGGCAGGCGGAGGGAAAGGTTCTCAGCGCTCTCTCCTACGTCACCGCACCAGCCGCTAACTAGGTGCCGCTGCGCGCGGCAGGCGGCCGGGGGCGTCCCGTCGCCCCCGGCACCCCAC
>CALJIC010000241.1 GCA_937974195.1 uncultured Roseiflexaceae bacterium
GAGGTGAAGATGAACTGCGGGTTCAGCGCCACCAGCCCTGCGGCCAGCAGCGGGACGATCGGCCGCCGGCTCAGCGAGCGGGCCGCCAGGTAGGTGAGCAGAACCGTCGCCGCGCCCGCCGCGGTCGAGGCCAGGCGCGCCAGGTGCCACCCCAGCACCGGCTCGGCCCAGGGCCACTGCTCGCGGCTCCCGTGCGCCACCGCGTTCCGCTGGTCGCCCCCGGCCCATGTGAAGCGCCGGTTGCCCGGCAGGTCGATCTGCCGCGCCTCCTCCGGCAGCCAGGCGACCAGCGGCGCCGCCAGCAGGTACGCCAGGGGCGGGTGGTGCCCCGAGCCGGGCACGTCGCCGACGCACGGCGGGGCGCACTGCACCGGCAGCCGCCGCTCGCGCGCCAGCAGCAGCACATACTGCCCGTGCCCCGGCTCGTCGGGCCCCTCGCCGAGCGGCGTTATCGCGTTGTAGAGCCCCGCCAGCGCCACGAACACCAGCAGAAGCGCGCTGATTGGCAGATACCGTTTCAAGCTACTCCCGGCCACGTCGAGGTGACAGGGTGACTGGGTGACACGGTGACACGGTGACTGGGTTGGTACGGGATCGTGGTTGATCCACAGGCATTCCGGCCTCCAAAAGTCACCCCATCACCCCGTCACCAGGTCACCCTGTCACCGCTAGAACTGCTCCAGGAAGCGCTCGTCGCCGCTGAAGAACAGGCGGATGTCGTCGATCCCGTAGCGCAGCATCGCGATGCGCTCCGGGCCCATGCCGAACGCGAACCCGCTCACCTTCTCCGGGTCGTACCCGCCGTTGCGCAGGACGGTCGGGTGGACCATGCCGGCGCCGAGGATCTCGAGCCAGCCGGTGTGCTTGCACAGCCGGCAGCCCTTCCCGCCGCACAGGAAGCACTCGACGTCGAGCTCGACGCTCGGCTCGGTGAAGGGGAAGTAGCTCGGGCGGAAGCGGGTGCGCACCCCCTTGCCGAACAGCCGCTCGGCGAAGCTGATCAGCGTGCCCTTCAGATCCGCGAACGTGATGTTCTCGCCCACCGCCAGCCCTTCGACCTGGTGGAACTGCATCTCCGAGCGCGCGGTCACCTGCTCGTAGCGGTACACCTTGCCCGGCAGGATCACCCGCACCGGCTTGGGCGCGAAGTGGCGCATGGCGCGGATCTGCCCCGGCGAGGTGTGCGTCCGCAGCAGCACCTTCTCGTCGCCGGGCGGCGTCTCCAGGTAGAACGTGTCCCACATATCGCGCGCCGGGTGGTCGGGCGGCAGGTTCAGCAGCCCGAAGTTCATCTCGTCGGTCTCGACCTCGGGGCTCTCGAACACCTGGAATCCCATCTCGGCGAACGCCGCCGCCATGGCGCGCAGCGTCTGCGTGCTCGGGTGCAGCCGCCCCACCGACACGGCGCGGCCGGGGAGCGTCACGTCCACCTGCTCGGCCTCGAAGGCGTTCATCTGCGCCGCGTGCTTGAGGCTCGTCTCGGCGTTCGCCAGCGCCTGCTCCAGCGCCTGGCGGGTCGCGTTGAACTGCTGGCCCGCCGCCGGCCGCTCCTCGGGCGGCAGCGTCCCGAGCCCGCGGCTCAGCTTGGTCAGCGCGCCCTGCTTGCCGAGGTAGGTGCTCTTCCACTCCGCCAGCGCGCTCAGGTCCGCGGCGGCGCTCAGCTCGGCCAGCGCCCGCTCGCGCAGCTGGTTTAGCTCGTCCACAATGCTCATGGGCTCCTCCCTTCCACGGCGCCTGTGCGCCGCGCGCACAAAAAGGCCACGCGCTCGCAGGGACGAGGCGTGGCCCGTGGTACCACCCTGGTTCGGCGCCCGCCCATTCGTGCAGAGCGCCCTCGGGACCCGCTAACGGGGGTCAGGCGGGAACGACTACTCGGAGCGGCGGAAGGCTCTTCGGTGGAAGGGAAAAGGTCGCGCCCTCAGCGCTCGCCTTTACCCTGTCCCTGCTGCCTTCTGCCAGCTCCTTTCCCCGTCCGGCTCAGAAGGGAACTTCAGCGGGGTTCCGCGGCGGCGGCTCACAGCCGGCGACCACCGCTCTCTGGACGCTTCCGCCCGCCTACTCGCTTCGTCACAGCCGTAGTACGAGGTGAGGTTAAGGGGGCGGCCGGCATCGCTGCCTTGCAGCCCCTTAACCCCAGCCCTAACTTCTCCCAAGTGACCGCTGCCTGAGCGCCTCGAACAGGATCACGCTGCCGGCCACCGCCGCGTTCAGCGACTCGGCCCCGCCGCGCATGGGGATGCCGATCCGCTTCGTCGCCCGCGCCCGGGCGTCCTCGCTCAGCCCGCTCGCCTCGCTGCCGATGATCAGCGCGCTCGGCTGGCGCCAGTCCGCGGCGTAGTACGGCATCGTCGCGCCGGCCTCCGCGGCGTACACATGGTCCACCGTGGCGAGCCGCTCGTCAATCGCCTCCCAGCCGATGTCCTGCTCTAGCGCCAGGCGGAAGTGCGCGCCCATCGCCGCCCGCACCACCTTGGGCGCGTAGACGTCGGCCGTTCCCGGGGCGCACAGCACCTCGGCCACGCCCACCGCCTCGGCGCTCCGCAGCAGCGTCCCCAGGTTGCCCGGGTCCTGCACCGCGTCCAGCACCAGCAGCAGCCCGGGCCTGCCGGGCGCGGGCGAAGGCCAGCGGGCCAGCGCCACGACCCCCTGCGGGTGGACGGTGTCCGACGCCGCGCGCACGACCTGCGGGCTGGCCTCGAGGGCCCGCGGCAGCTCGCGCAGCCGGGCCATCAGCTCCCGGCCGGCCTGCGTCGCCTCCAGCTGCTCCGGCGCGTACAGCGCCAGCTCCAGCGCCGCGCCGCTTGCGAGCGCGTCGGCGATCAGGCGCACCCCCTCAAGCACGAACATCCGCTCGCGGCGTCGCTCCTTTCGGTCGGCGGCCAGCGAGCGGATGTGCTTAACGTGAGGGTTAGCCGTGCTGGTGATCACACTGCGCGCCGAGCCTGCTCGACCACGCTGGTAAATGCGGCTGGATCGCGCACGGCCATGTCCGCCAGGATCTTGCGGTCCAGGTCGATGCCGGCGGCCTTGAGCCCGCTCATCAGGCGGTTGTACGACATACCGTTCTGGCGCGCGGCGGCGTTGATGCGCACGATCCACAGCCGCCGGAAGTCACGCTTGCGGTTGCGCCGGTCTCGGTAGGCGTAGGACAGGGCCTTCAGCACCGTCTGCCGCGCAACTCGGATGCGGCGGCTGCGGCTGCCCCGGTACCCCTTCGCCTGCTGAAGCAGCTTATTATGGCGCTTCCGCACCATGACGCCACGTTTGACGCGCATATGTGTTTCCTATGCTCTCTCGATCTCTATCGAAGTCGAAGCTTCTGGTACAGCAATCAGGTCAATTGCGCGATCTGCCAACAAACTACCGCGCGTGCTTCTTCCCGTACGGCAGCGCCACCTGCACCAGGCGCCGGTTGGCCTTGGACACAGGCTGCTTCCTGTCGAGCTGCTGCAGCAGGCGAATGGCCTTGCGCCTGCGGAAGTGGCCGCGCCGACCCTGGGCGCGCATCATCTTGCCGTTCCCGGTAAACGTAAAGCGCTTCGCGGCGCTTTTGTGGGTCTTCATCTTCGGCATGAGCGTTATTCCTCGTCTTCCTCGGCCGCGCTATCGCCGCTCGCCGCAGCCGGGACATTCTGGGCGCGCGGCGCGTTCTGCGCCTCCTGCGGCCGGCCCTGTGCCTGCGGCCGCTCGCGCTGGGCCTGTGCCTTCGCCTTCGGGTTGGGGGCCAGCAACAACGAGAGCGCCCTGCCCTCCATCAGCGGCCGCTGCTCGATCACGGCGATGTCGCGCAGGTCCTCGGCCATCTGCTCGAGCATCTGTACGCCGATGTCCGGGTGGAAGATCTCGCGGCCGCGGAAGCGCACCGTGAACTTCACCTTGTCCCCGTCGAGCAGGAATCGGCGAGCCTGCTTCGCCTTGACCTCCAAGTCGTGGTCGTCGGTCTTGGGCTTAAGGCGCACCTCTTTGAGCTCGACTTGCTTCTGGTTCTTGCGCGCCTCGCGCTCCTTCTTCGTCTGCTCGTAGCGGAACTTGCCGTAGTCCATGATGCGGCAGACGGGCGGAATGGCGTTCGGCGCCACCTCGACCAGGTCCAGACCACGCTCCTCGGCCATCGTGAGCGCATCGCGCAGCGGAACAACCCCGATCTGCGTGCCGTCCTCGTCGATCAGGCGCACTTCACGGGCGCGGATGCGATTGTTGGTGCGAAGCCGATCTCTAATAGCAGGGCTCCTTTTGTGTCACCGATGACAAAACAATACCACGCCCCATTCTGGGGTGCGGCGTGGAGTGCAGTATACCACTCGTAAGGGCTTTCGTCAACTTTGGCGCGGGCGCGTGCAGCGCGTGAGCGAGGCGCTTTCCCGGCCTGCAGCACGGGGGGCGCGGCCTCCCGCGCCCCCGGCCTTGCATCGGCTCTACTGGCCGCGCCGCAGGATCAGCACCCCGGCGGCCACCAGCAGCAGCGGGAAGAGCATCCGGCCGAAGCCGGGGCCGAACAGCATGTTGAGCAGCACGAAGCCCCCGATGCCGATCAGGATCGTGCCGATCAGCCGGTTGCGCCGCGCCTGCGCGTCCCCCTGCGCATCGCCCGACGCGTTCAGGTTGTTAATCGGAATCTCGGCCTGCGGGTCGACCGGCTCGCCGGTCATCGGGTCGAATCGCGGCTTGCGCGCCGCGCCGCCGGCCACGAACACCTCGCGCACCCCCTCGCCGACCCGCGTCGCCTGCTGGCGCATCTCGTCGAAGGCCTGCTCCGGACCCGCCCCGCGGCCGCCCTCCAGCGGCATGATGACCCACAACGTCGGGTAGAGCAGGGCGCCGACTCCCGTGAACAGGAGCGCCACAAAAGCCAGCCGCACCAGCACCGGGTCCACCGCCAGGTACTGGGCGATCCCACCGGCGACCCCGGCGATCATTTTATCGCTCTGGCTGCGCATCAGCCGCTGTGATGGCGTGTGCATCGTTGTCTCCTTTGTATTCTGCAACGCTGCCGATCAGACGTCCTAGAACGCACTTTTGTTGCGTGCCGGCCACTGGACTGGTGTGCTATAATGGCCAACGGTGATGGCGCATCGCGAGGTTTCTCCGCATGTCCGTGCATCTTCCGTCCGGCACCGCCCCGCTGATTCCCGGCGCAATGGCACGTATGGAGCGCCGCCTGCCCTACCCGGGCGAGGTGCTCGTGCGCGTTGGGCAGCGCGTCGAGCCCGACGAAGTTGTCGCGCGGGCCTACGTGCCCGGCACCCCGCATGTGGTCAACCTGGCGCGCGCGCTGATGATTCCGCCCGCGCGGGTCGAGCGCGCCATGCGCCGCGAGGTGGGCAACAAAGTGACCGAGGGCGAGACGCTCGCGAGCGCCGGGGTGTTCGGCAGCCGCTCCTGCCCGGCCCCGGTGAGCGGCGTGATCGCCGCCGTGGACAGCGAGACGGGCTACGTGACGATCGTGCCCGACCCGGTGACGGTCGAGCTGCAGGCCACCGTGCGCGGCATCGTGATGGAGGTGCTTCCCTACGAGGGGGTGCGGATCGAGACGCCGGCGGCCCAGATCTACGGGGTGTTCGGGATCGGCCAGGAGCGCTCGGGCGTGCTGCACCTGCTGGTCACCGACCCATCGGAGCCCATCCTGCCCGAGATGATCGACGCCCGCTGCGCCTATGCGATCGTCATCGGCGGCAGCGGCATCACCGCCGCAGCGCTCCAGCGCGCGGTCAGGGAGCAGGTGCGCGGGGTGATCGTCGGCGGGATCGACGAGGCCGAGCTGCGCGCCTTCCTGGGCTGGGAGTCGCCGGCCAGCTGGCGGCACGGCATCCGCTCCTGGCGCGTCACCGCCCCGGAGACATCCACTGAGCTCACGCTGGTGGTGACCGAGGGGTTCGGCGTGCGGCCGATGTCCGCGCCGCTCTTCGAGCTGCTCGCCTCGCACGATCGGCAGGAGGCGCTGATCGAGGGCCAGACACAGCTGCGCCGGCCGCTGCGCCGGCCGCGTGTCGTCATCCCGCTGTCGGCGCGCACAAGCGGCATTCAGATCGAGCCGCCCCGCCCGGTGCTGCGGCCCGGCACGACCGTCCGGCTGCTCGACCACGACCACCTGGGGCAGATCGGGCGCGTCCGCTCGGTCTCCAACGCGCCGCGCCGCCTGCCCTCCTCGCGCGTCCGCGTCGCAGCCGTCGAGGTGGTGCTCGAGGATAAGACGACACTCGTGCTCCCGCACACAGCGGTCGAGGCGCTGAGCTAGCTCGCCGTCGCACTATGAGCCAGGCACTCTCTCAATCAGCCCTCGCTAGAGTCGGCGTAGACAAAGCCGCGCGCATCCTTGTCGTCGACGATGAAGAGCACATGTGCGATGTCTGCAGCCGGGCGCTCCGCCGCGGCGGGTATGAGGTCGTGGCCACGAGCGACCCCCACGCCGCCGTCCAGATGCTGCAGCGCGATCCCTCGTACGACCTGCTGCTCACCGACATTAAGATGCCGACGCTGAGCGGCCTGGATCTTGCGCACATCGCCCGCGAGCGCGACCCGGCGATCGCGATCATTATCATGACCGGCTTCGCCTCGATGGAGAACCTGCACCAGTCGGTGCAGCGCGGCGTTGCCGACTTCCTGGCCAAGCCGTTCGAGATCGAAGAGCTGCGCCTGGCGGTGGATCAGGCGCTGCACAAGCGCACGCTCCTGCAGGACAACCTGCGGCTGCGCACGCTCGAGCAGCTGCTCGCCAACAGCGAGCAGCTCAGCACGACGCTCGAGCTCCCGGAGCTGATCGGCATCGTGCTGCGGGTGACGCTGCAGCAGAGCGGCGGCAAAGCCGGCTTTCTGCTGGCTGTCGAAGAGCCGGGCCGGCTGGCCGAACCGGCGCGTTCGGCGCCGCAGGCCGAGCTGCTGGAGCCCGGCCGCGCGCTTGCCGAGCGCGCGCTCGCCGAGCAGCAGGTGCTGGTGGGCGCCGACGTGCCGCTCTGCCGCCTCGATAGCGCGGAGCTGCACTACGCGCTCGCGGTGCCGCTGCGCGCCCAGGGGCAGGTCAACGCCATCCTGGTGCTGTGCGACGATAGCACGGCGCTGCTGCGCCCCGGCGTGCAGGAGGCGATCATGCTGCTGGCGAACCACGCCGGCGCGGCGCTGCGCAACGCCGTGCTGTACAGCGAGCTCGACGTCGCCTACCAGCGGCGGCAGGAGCTCGACCGCATGAAGAGCGAGTTTATCTCGATCGCCTCGCACGAGCTGCGGACGCCGCTCTCGCTGGTGCTCGGCTACGCCATGATGGTGCGTGACCAGAGCTCGGGCGAGCAGCGCGAGTATCTGCACCGCGTGATGGAGGGCGCCCAGCGCATCAAAGAGATCGTCGACGATATGGTGAACCTGCGCCACATCGAGACCGGCCAGTCGCAGCTGGTGCTCGAGCCGGTGGTGGTGCAGGAGCTGGTCGAGCTGGCGGTGGACAACCTGCGCCAGTCGAGCCACAACCAGCAGCACGAGGTGGTCTGCCAGATGCCGGAGAAGCCGCTCGCTCTGCTGGCCGACCGCGAGAAGCTGTTCGTGCTGCTCGGGCACCTGCTCTCGAACGCCGCGAAGTTCACGCCGCCGGCTGGCCGGATCAGCATCCATGTGGCGCAGCAGCCCACTGAGGCGCTGGCGATGCAGGGGCACTGTATCGTGCCGCCGCCGAGCGAATTCAGCAGCTGGCTGGTCGTGGCTGTGCGGGACACCGGGATCGGCATCCCCGAGCGCGAGCAGACGCGCATCTTCGAGCGCTTCTACCAGGTGGCGGACTCGCTCACCCGTGAGCGGGGCGGCACCGGGCTGGGGCTGGCGCTGGTGCGTGAGCTGGTTGTGGCGCAGGGCGGTGCGCTGTGGCTGAACAGCCGCGAGCATGAGGGCAGCACCTTCAGCGTGGCGCTGCCGTTTCGCGCGCCGCCGTCGGACGCGGCCTAGCGCGTCGTGGACGAACAAAACCACAGGTGTTGAACGGTTCAGGTCGGTCGGGGTGTCGCCACCTGGACTGAACTGATAACGCTGTGCTAGCTGGGAAAGGCAAAGGGACCGATGGCCTACCGACTCCTGGTTGTGCCGGGTGATAGCGAAGACCTGCGTGCGCTGCAGAACCAACTCGGTAGCGACGTTGCGGTGCAGCTGCTCGACACGGCCAACGATGCGCTGTGGGAGGTGCGCAACGCCCCACCCGAGGTGATCGTCGCCAATGTTGAGCTGCCGGGCATGAGCGGCCTGGACTTGGCCGAGATCTTGCCGAACTTTGGGGTTGCAACCAAGGTGGTGCTGTGGAGCCGCTCGCCGGATCAGCAGGCGGCGCAGCAGGCGGCGAGCTTGGGCGTGCACCGCTTCCTGAACGGCGCTGTGCCCGCGCACGAGCTGCAGTCGGTGGTCTACGAGGCGCTGCGCGAGGTCGAGGGGGCTCAGTCCTCGGAGCCGGTCGCGGCGCCGGCAGATCCTACGCCGCCGGCAGAGCCCGCGCCGCCGGCCGAGTCTGAGCGCGCTCCGGCGGCTCCAGCCGCGCCGCCCGAGGGGCGCAGCTCCTCGTCGCTCTCCGACCGCCTGCGGCGGGAGCGGCCCGCGTCTACCTCCGAGCGCGGCGGGCGCGCCGAGCGCCCGGCTGCCAGCTCCTCTGAGCAGCCCGCCCGGCCAACGCGGCGCCGCGAGGGGGCGCTGGTGCTCACGCCCGAGAGCCTGCGCTCGATCCGCACCCGGCTCGACGGGCTGGACCGGGACGTCGGGTCGCGCTGCATCCTGCTGGCCGACCGGGCGGGCATGGTGCTGGCCGAGACCGGCCACACCGCCGGCTTCCCGACGATGGTGCTGCTCCCGCTGCTCTCGACCAGCTTTTCAACGGCTGGCCAGATCACACAGATGCTGCGCGAGCAGGAGTCCTCGGCGCTGTACGTCCACGAGGGCAGCCACTACGACCTGTACTGCTTCGACATCCTGCAGCGCTTCATGCTGGTGATCGTCTTCGACAAGACCGCCTCCTCGGCCAAGATCGGCTCGGTGTGGGTCTACGCCAAGCGCGCGATCCGCGATATTCAGGATCTTCTCTCCTGAGCGGCGAGCCGCTAGCGGCCGGCGGGAGCGGGCCAGCCGGAAGGGCTGCGTTGCTCTACCCCTTTCCCCGGAAGCGATCTGCAACGCCTCGACGGGGCGCCGGGGCGCTGCAGATCACCCTCTCTGACGCCGGGCCGCTGCGATCGGCGATCTAGCGGGCTGGTTTGCGCGATCCCGGCTCCCATGCTATACTCGCGCTGCATTGCGTCAGATGCTTAGGTACGCTGGTTTGTACCTCCACAGATCAACCTCCACGCAGGTTGACTTTTTTGTGCCAGACTGGTATAGTTGATTGTGAAAGAGTTCCCAAAGTCGAAGGGAGCAGGAGCCAATGCGATTTCTGCGTAACCCGGTGATCCAGGTGCTGCTGGCCTCGGCTGTCGTCGGCGGCATCCTCTACGCCCTCGGCTTCCGCATGACCAAGCACGACCTGCATATCTCGGCTGCGGCGGAGCCGCTGGCGTGTCTGGGCGGTGAGCGGGTCGGCGAGTTCTGCTCCGCGGGCACATTTCTGCCCGTGACCAACTCGCTGGTCATGACCATCCTGGTCGATCTGGTCCTGCTGGCGCTGGTCTTCTTCGGGCTGCGCAACATGCAGCTGGTCCCGCGCGGGCTGCAGAACGTGATCGAGGTGGTCATCGAGTTCTTCTACAACTTCGCGCTCGGCGTGGACCGCAAGAACATCAACAAGTTCTTCGCGCTGCCGGCCACGATCTTCCTCTTCTTCCTGGTGGCGAACATGCTGGCGCTGGTCCCGGGGGTGGGCAGCATTGGCAACTGCGTCGCGGAGGTGCACGCGCCAGCGGCCGAGGGCGCGGCGGAGCCTGTGGCCGAGTCGGCTGAGCATTCGGCGTTTGCCGGCTGGCCGGGCAGCTGCCCCGAGGGCAACTTCATCATCCCCTGGCTGCGCGCGCCCGCCGCAGACCTGAACGTCACGCTGGCGTTCGCGGTGGTGGCGGTGTTCATGGTTGAGTTCTGGGGCTTCCAGGCGCTCGGGCTCGGCTACCTGGGCAAGTTCTTCAACTTCCGCGAGGGCGTCCTCACCGCGCTCGTGGGCATCATGGAGCTGATCTCCGAGGTCATGCGCCTGATCGCCTTCGCCTTCCGAATTTTCGGCAACATCTTCGGCGGCGAGGTGGTGCTGGTGGTGATGGCCTTCCTGTTCCCGTACCTGCTCCCGCTGCCGTTCTACGGCCTGGAGGTGTTCGTCGCCTTCATTCAGGCGGTGATCTTCTCGGTGCTGACGCTGATCTTCGCCAGCCTGGCGGTGCAGGCGCACGGCCACGACGACCACGGCCACGCGGAGCCGGTGGAGTCGGCCGGGGCCCACTGATCGCGCGCGGCCCGTATATGCATCGACGTACAGCATTGGTAACCGTAATCTAAGGAGGAACCCTACCATGACGGACGCTGGTCTGCGGCTTCTGGCGATGGCGCTGGCGATCGGCCTCGGTGCGATCGGCCCAGGCGCCGGCATCGGTATCATCTTCAGCGGCGCGCTGCAGGCGATGGGGCGCAACCCGGAGGCCGAGGGCCTGGTGCGAACGTACATGTTCCTCGGCTTCGCGCTGACCGAGACGCTGTTCATCTTCGCCCTGGTGTTCGGCCTGCTGATCGGCTTCAACATTATCTAGAGCGTACAGTGCCGGCGGCTCTGCGGCGCCGGCACAGAGGACGAGGAGCACTGGTGTGGAGAAGCTAGGTATCAACTGGGCGCTGCTGATCGCGCAACTCTTCAATGTCATCCTGCTGGTCTGGCTGCTGACGCGCCTGCTGTACCGGCCGGTGCTGAACATGCTCAACGAGCGCACCCGCCGTATTCAGGAGAGCCTGCAGGACGCCGAGCGGGTGAAGGAGCAGTTGGCGAACGCCCGGCGCGACTACGACGCCGAGCTGGCGAAGGCGCGCCAGGAGGCGGCCGGCATTCTGGCGCAGGCCCAGGAGCGCGCCAAGGCCCAGGAGCAAGAGATCATCGCCCAGGCGCGCGCCGAGGCCGAGCGCATCCGCCAGGAGGCGCGCGAGCAGGCCGAGCGCGAGCGCGAGCAGCTGCTGCGTGACCTCAAGGGCCAGATGGCCGAGCTGGTGACGCTGACCGCGGCCCGGGTGCTGGGCGAGGAGCTGAAGTCCAACCACGACCGCCTGATCGAGGAGTCCCTCGCGAGCCTGGGGCGGAGGAACTAGATTGGAGATTGCAGATTGTAGCGTGCAGAGATCGGCCAGCGCAGCCGCCGGCCAGCCCTGACAATCTCCAGTCTACAATCTGAGATCGAGAATGAGGTAGAGCGTGAGTACATCTGAGGCCCAGGTGATCGCGCGGGCGCTGTACGACGCGCTTGTGAGCCAGGCGCTGCAGGCGCTGCGGACGGCGGCGCGCTCGGTGGACGGCAGCTCCGGCGAGATGACGAGCGAGCGGCTCGCCGCGCTGCTGCCGGCTGACGCGCCGCGCGAGGTGCGCAACCTGCTGATGGCGCTCGCGGCTGAGAAGCGGCTCGATCGCCTGCCGGCCGTGGTGCAGGCGTTCGAGCAGTACGCGCAGTCAGCGGCGCAGCGGCCGCTGGATGGCGAGATTATTAGCCCGGTGGAGCTCACCGAGGCCCAGCGCGCGCGGATCACCCAAGAGCTGCAGGCGCGCTACGGCGAGCGGCTGGAGCTGCACTTCAGCGTCGATCCATCGCTGATCGGCGGGCTGATTATTCGCGTCGGCGACCAGGTGCTGGATAACAGCCTGCGCACACGTCTGAGCGCCATCCAGCGCAGCATGCTGACGAGCTAAGGGGCAAAGACAATGACAGTTACCCAGGATCTCTACGAGAGACTGCTGCGAAGCATACAGGAAGGCGTAGACCTGCGCCCGCGGATGGTCAACGTCGGCACCGTCTCGATGGTCGGTGACGGCGTTGCGCGTATCACGGGCCTCGAGAACGTCATGGCCTCCGAGCTGCTCGAGTTCCCGGTGAAGGCCGGCCGCCCCGAGCCGATCCTCGGCGTGGCGCTGAACCTGGAGCGCGACTCCGTGGGCGCCGTGATCCTCGGCGAGTACACCACGATCGAGGAGGGCGACCAGGTCAACTCCACCGGCAAGATCATCTCGGTCCCGGTGGGCCAGGCGCTGATCGGCCGGGTGGTCAACGCCCTCGGCCAGCCGATCGACGACAAGGGCCCGATCGAGGCCACCGCCACGCGGCCGATCGAGCGCATCGCGCCGGGCGTGATCACGCGCAAGTCGGTGGACACGCCGGTGCAGACCGGCATCATCGCGATCGACGCGATGATCCCGATCGGCCGGGGCCAGCGCGAGCTGATCATCGGCGACCGCCAGACCGGTAAGACGGCGGTGGCGCTCGACGCGATCATCAACCAGCGCGGCAAGGGCATGGCCTGTATCTACGTGGCGATCGGCCAGAAGCGCGCCCAGGTGGCCCAGATCGTCGGCACCCTGGAGCGCTACGGCGCGATGGAGTACACCACGGTCGTCTCGGCCACCGCCTCGGAGTCGGCCGCGCTGCAGTGGATCGCCCCCTACGCCGGCTGCGCGATGGGCGAGGAGATCATGGAGAACGGCGTGATGATCGGCGGCGAGCTGGTGAAGGACGCCCTGATCGTCTACGACGACCTCTCCAAGCACGCCACCGCGTACCGCCAGGTGTCGCTGCTGCTGCGCCGCCCGCCGGGCCGCGAGGCCTACCCGGGCGACGTGTTCTACCTGCACTCGCGCCTGCTCGAGCGCGCGGCGCGCCTCAACGAGGACTACGGCGGTGGCTCGCTCACCGCGCTGCCGATCATCGAGACGCAGGCCAACGACGTGTCGGCCTACATCCCGACCAACGTGATCTCGATCACCGACGGCCAGATCTACCTTGAGGCCGACCTGTTCAACGCCGGCATCCGGCCCGCGCTGAACGTCGGTATCTCGGTGAGCCGCGTGGGCGGCGCGGCGCAGACGCGCGCCATCCGCTCGGTGTCGGACCGCCTGAAGCTGGAGATGCAGCAGTACCGCGACCTGGCGGCGTTCGCGCAGTTCGCCTCGGACCTGGACGCCACGACCAGGGCGCAGATCGACCGCGGCCTGCGCCTGCAGGAGCTGCTGAAGCAGCCGCAGTACCAGCCCTACCCGCTCGAGGACCAGGTGATGGTGCTGTACGCCGGCATCAACGGCTACCTGGACGACGTGCCGGTCTCGGCGATCACGCAGTGGAAGCAGGACTTCCTGAACTTCCTGCACACCGCGCACCCCGAGGTCGGGCGGGCGATCTTCGAGCAGCGGCTCGACCGCAAGTTCCCGCAGCCGGAGCTGAAGCAGGCGATGGAGGCGGCGATCACCGAGTTCAAGCAGATGAGCAACTACTCGGAGTAGTCGGTAGCCAGTAGTCAGGGACCAGCCGCGCGCTGCTCTGCGCCGCTCGGCGCGGCAGCGGCGGCTGCTCCACACGCTGCGAGCGACGTTCCGCCGCGCAGCGGGTGCTGAGTACTGGCTACTCTACACTGGACACTGATATGCCAAGTACACGCGAAATCCGGCGCCGCATCCGCTCGGTTGCCAACCTGGCGCAGATCACGCGCGCGATGGAGATGGTCTCGGCCTCCAAGATGCGCCGGGCCCAGCGCAACGTGCTCGCGACCCGGCCGTACGCCGACCGGCTGCTGGACGTGATGGGCGAGCTGACGGCGCGCCAGGTCGGCTCGCGGCGCGGCACGCTGCTCGAGGTGCGCCCGAACGTGCGCGGCGTGGCGCTGGTGGTGGTGACGCCGGACCGCGGGCTGTGCGGCAGCCTGGTGACCAACGTGCTCAGGCGGACGTCGCGCTTCCTGCTGGAGGCGCGCGAGCGCGGCCAAGAGGTGGATGTGCTGGCGGTCGGCAAGAAGGGGCGCGACTTCCTGGCGCGCTCGCGGCAGAACCTGGTGGCCGAGGTGACGCGCCTCGGCGACTACCCGCACCTGGTCGACGTGCTGGGCATCGCCACCAACCTGATCACCGGCTTCCAGGAGGGGCGCTACGACGAGGCGTACGTGATCTACAGCCAGTTCGTCAACACGCTGGTGCAGCGGCCGACTCTGAAGCGGCTGCTGCCGGTGGAGGCGCCGGCGGAGCCGGCGGAGCGCCGCATCCCGTACAACTACGAGCCGGATGAGGACGCCGTGCTGAACGAGCTGCTGCCGCGCTTCGTCGAGGTGCAGCTGTACCAGGCGATCCTCGAGTCGATCGCCAGCGAGCACAGCGCGCGCATGGTGGCGATGCGCAACGCGACCGACAACGCCAAGGAGCTGCGGCGCGACCTGACGCTCACCTACAACAAGACGCGCCAGGCCAATATCACCAAAGAGGTGTCCGAGATCGCCTCGGGCGCCCAGGCGCTGGCGGAAATGTAGATTGTGGATTGCAGATGGGCTCGAGCATCTACCACGCCTGACTGTTGCTGCGGCCTCGGCTGACCGAGGGAAGCGGTATGCGGTACAGCACTCCAGCCGCGCCGACAATCTACAAGCTACTATCTGCAATCTGAAATGGAGGCAGTGATGACCGCAACGACTGGAGCGACCGGAGAGATAACTGATATTATCGGCGTGGTGGTGAACGCCCGCTTCCCGGAGAACGCCACGCCCGAGATCTATAATGCGATCGAGATCCCCCTGCCGGATGGCGGCCGCCTGGTGGCTGAGGTCCAGCAGCACCTGGGCGGCGGCGCCGTCAAGGCGGTGGCGATGAGCACCACCGACGGCCTGCGGCGCGGCATGCTCGTGCGCGACACCGGCCGGCCGATCGCGGTGCCGGTCGGTCCGGCGACCCTCGGGCGAGTCTTCGACGTGCTGGGCGACCCGATCGACGGCAAGGGGCCGGTGGAGACCGCCGAGCGCCGGCCGATCCACCAGTCGCCGCCCGCGCTGTCCGAGCAGTCCACCCAGGCGCAGATCTTCGAGACCGGCATCAAGGTCATCGACCTGATCGCCCCCTTCACCCGCGGCGGCAAGACCGGGATCTTCGGCGGCGCCGGGGTGGGCAAGACGGTGGTCATCCAGGAGCTGATCGCCAACGTCGCCAAGGAGCAGAGCGGCTTCTCGGTGTTCGCCGGCGTGGGCGAGCGCTCGCGCGAGGGCAACGACCTCATCCACGAGATGATGGACGCTCGCATCGACGAGAACACCACCGTGTTCGACAAGACCGTGATGGTGTTCGGCCAGATGAACGAGCCGCCCGGGGCGCGCCTGCGCGTGGCGCTCACCGCCATGACCATGGCCGAGTACTTCCGCGACGAGGGGCGCGACATCCTGCTGTTCATCGACAACATCTTCCGCTTCGTGCAGGCCGGGAGCGAGGTGTCGGCGCTGCTGGGGCGCATGCCCTCGCAGGTGGGCTACCAGCCGACGCTCGGCACCGAGATGGGCGAGC
>CALJIC010000242.1 GCA_937974195.1 uncultured Roseiflexaceae bacterium
GAGACTATTCTTGCGCCGCCTCACGCACGCAGGGAGGAGTGGAGGGCCGCAGGCCCTCCACGAAATGCAAAATTTGCGCTGCTCTGCGGCGACTTCGTCGCCGCAGAGCAGCGCAAGAAGGTATTAGGAGGCGAAGCCTCCCCAACTCTGCCAGAACGATGCGGGTGTACCTGGTGCGCCACGCGCAGAGCGAGGAGAACATCCTCGACCTGCGGCGCCGGACCACAGTCGAGGACTTCAACGCCATCCTCCGCCGCTCGCCCGAGGTCGCGCTCACGCCCCTGGGGGTCCAGCAGGCGCACGCCGTCGCCCGCTGGCTCGCGGGCCAGGGCATCGAGCGGCTCTACACCAGCCCCTTCGTCCGCACCCGCAGCACCGCCGAGGTGATCGGCGCCGCGCTCGGCCTCGAGCCGGAGGTGGTCGACGAGCTGCGCGAGGTGCTGCCGCAGGCCGGCGGGCGGGCGGGCAGGCCGGCCTCCCTGCGCCGCCTCTTCGTGCGCTCCTACCTGCGCATGCTCTGGCCGCGCGGGCTCGAGGAGACCTGGCTCAGCGGCTACCGGCGCGCCGCCGCCGCCTGGCAGCACATCACCGCCCAGCCCGCCGAGGCCGTTGCGGCCGTCTCGCACCGCGCCGCGATCTCCCTGATGCTGATCGTCGCCGGGCGCCGCGGCTGGCGCGTGCTCCGGCGCGACCTCTCGAACGGCGGGGTCTCGGTCGTCGTGCCGCGGGAGTCTACGGGCCGGCGGCCGCCGGGGCGACCGTGACCGCCGGCGAGGGGGTCGACGGCGCGGCCGCGTCCAGGTCGACGTTGTTCTGCGGCACCCACCCCTCGTACCCCAGCACCGAGACGGCCAGCCAGGTGGTCCCCTCAGCGTCGACCGGCTCGCGGTCGAGCAGCGTCAGCGGCGTCCCGTCGGTCAGCGGCGGCGGCAGCGTCGGCGCGTTGAAGCTCGGCTGCTCGCGCAGCCACCCCGCGGCGCCGCCGAGCCTGGCGATGCGTCCGGTGCGTGGCTCGGGGGTCGGTGTGGGCGGCGGGGTGGTCGCCACCGGGGTGATCGCCGGCGGGAGCGGCCCGTTGGGGGGCACCGGGGTCTCGGCCGGGGGCTCCCTGTTGAACAGCCACCAGCCGGCGAGCAGCAGCACCAGCAGCCCGGCGGCCCCGATCACCAGGCGCACCGGCAGCGCGTCCGGCAGCGGGTCGGCCCGGCGGGTGCGCCGGAGCGCCGCGCGGTCGTTCCAGCTTGTGGAGGCGCTGATGGTGGTGCCCTCGGAGGCCCGTGCGCGGCGCGGCGCGGCTGCGGCGGGTGCCGCGGCCGGCGTGGGGCGGCTCGGCGCCGGCCGCGCCGCATGCGGGGCGGTTGGGCGTGTGCCGCACAGGTCGGCCACCAGGTTCGCGTACAGCTCCACGCCGCGCTGGCTGCCGACGAACGGGTTGCCGTGGGCGAACCCCTGCCGCTGGCGGTTGACCTCCAGGATCGCCTGGCGCTGCTCGGGGGTGATCAGCCCGTAGTTCAGCGCCAGGTTGGCGCGCGCCAGCCAGCCGTAGCCCGGATCGTCGAGCAGCTGCAGGTCCTCGGGCGTGATCTCGGGCAGGCGGCGCAGCGTCTCGTCCAGGTGGTCCTCGAGCGCGCCGTGCAGCGCGAGCAGCGCCACGCCCAGGGTGTCGCCGTCGCCGTTCGCCGCCGCCACCAGGCTGAAGCCGCGGCGTAGCTTCTCGTCAACGCTCCCCACGTCTGCCCCTTTCGTGTGCAGTGGTCACGGACACGACGTACGCGGTTGGGCTCAGCGGGCGCCCCGCCTCCCCAGAGTCTCCCTTGTTCCGCAGCGCGGCGCGAAGAGGGGTTGTGGAGGGCCGCCCGCCCGCCACACCTCCCGGCGTGTGGGCGCCGGGGGACGTTCGTCCTCGAGGGCGCAATTGTAGCACATAAGTTCTGCTATCGCGCCGGCCGAAGGCACTACAGCCCTACGAAGAGCGCCGTTTCCGGGGCCTGCGGGCGCTAGCTGGCGCGGATCACGTCCACCCCCATGTACGGCCGCAGCACCTCCGGCACCACGACGCTGCCGTCGGCCTGCTGGTAGTTCTCGAGCACGGCGATCATCACCCGCGGCAGCGCCAGGCCCGAGCCGTTGAGCGTGTGGACGAACTCCGGCCGCGCGCCCGGCTCCGGCCGGTAGCGGATGTTCGCGCGGCGGGCCTGGTAGGCCTCGAAGTTCGCGCACGAGCTGACCTCCAGCCACTCGCCCACGCCCGGCGCCCACATCTCCAGGTCGTACTTCATCGTCGCCGTGCCCAGGTCCGCGGTGCAGAGCTGGACCAGCCGGTACGGCACCTCCAGCGCCTTGCAGATGTCCTCGGCGTTGTCGATCAGCGACCACAGCTCGTCGTAGCTGCGGTGCGGCTCGACGAACTTGACCATCTCGACCTTGTCGAACTGGTAGACGCGCTTGATGCCGCGCACGTCGCGCCCGGCGCTCATCTGCTCGTTGCGCCAGCAGGGCGTGTAGGCCACGTGGTAGATCGGCAGGCTGCCCGGCTCGAGGATCTCCTCGCGGTACAGGTTCGTCACCGGCACCTCCGCCGTCGGGATCAGCGTCAGGTCCACGCCCTGGATGCGGAACAGGTTTTCGCCGAACTTCGGCAGGTTGCCGGTGCCGACCAGCACGTCCTCGCGGACGACGTAGGGCGGCGCGACCTCGCTGTAGCCGTGCTGCTGGATGTGGACGTCCAGCATCCAGGTGATCAGCGCCCGCTGCAGCCGCGCCCCCAGCCCCTTGAGCACGAAGAAGCGGCTGCCGCTCAGCTTCACGCCGCGCTCGAAGTCGATGATGCCGAGCGCCTCGCCGATCTCCCAGTGCGGCTTGGGCGTGAAGTCGAACTGGCGCGGCTGCCCCTCGGTGCGCACGACGATGTTGTCGTGCTCGCTCTCGCCGTCCGGCACGTCCTTGTGCGGCAGGTTCGGCAGCACGAGCATGAGCCCCTCGAACTCGGCCTCCACCTGCGTCACCTGGCGGTCCAGCTCGGCGATCCGGTCGCCGACGGCGCGCATCTCGGCGATCTTCGCCTCGCGCTCGGCGGCGTCCTTCATCCTGCCGATCTCCTTCGAGACAGCGTTGCGCTGCGCCCTGAGCTGCTCCACCTCGCTGAGCAGCTCGCGCCGCCGCGCGTCCAGCGCCAGCACCTGGTCGACGAGCGCCGGGTCCTCGCCGCGCCGGCGGATCCCGTGTTTCACGAAGTCCGGCTGCTCGCGGATGAGACGAATATCAAGCATTCTGTATCCTCCTTGATTGATGTGACGTCAGCAGCGCGGTGCTGCGGCAGAAGAAGATCTCCGGGAGGCAGCGCCTCGCCCATCTCTACGTGATCGTGTAGCTCCACGAGACCATGACGCCGTCCTTGTACGGCGCCACCCCGTGAAACATCCGCGTCGAGCGCTCGAAGACCATGTCGAGCCACAGCCGGTCGCTGTCCCACAGGTTCAGCTCCGGCAGGCGCGCGAGCGGCACCCACTCGAGCGAGCCCTCGTGGTTCCCGGCCAGCGGCGTGCCGCTCCAGCGGTCCACCCGGAACACGAACGCGAACCAGTCCTCGCCGTTCTTGCCGAAGCCCGGCCAGCTGACCGTGCCGCGCAGCACCAGCTCCTCGGCCTCGATGCCGGCCTCCTCGCGGATCTCGCGCCGCATCCCGGACGCCACGTCCTCGCCCGGGTCCAGCTTGCCGCCCAGCCCGTTGTACTTGCCGTAGTGCAGGTCGTCCGGCCGCGCGTTGCGGTGGATCAGCAGCACCGAGCCGCCGTCGGGCGACATCACGTAGCCCAGCGTTGCCAGGATCGGGGTGTATCTCGACATCTGCGGCTCCTGTTCGAACTTCGCTCCCTACGCTTACCACAGCTCGCTCAGCCCGCTGCCGCCCGCCATGTACTCCGCGATGCGCCGCCGCGAGGCCGGGTCGAGGTCGGGCGGGAGCGAGCTGAGCGGGAAGAAGCGCGCCTCGGCGATCTCCAGCGACCGGGGCGGCCGGGCCTCGCCGGTGGCGCTGCAGACGAACACCACGATGTAGTTCACGAACCGGCCGCGGAACGAGTCGTACACGCCGAGCACGCGCTCGACCCGCGCCGCGACGCCGGTCTCCTCGAACACCTCGCGCCGCGCGGCCTCCTCGAGCCGCTCGTGGGGGTCCACCCCGCCGCCCGGCAGCGACCAGCCCGCGCGGACGCTGCGGTGCCGCACCAGCAGCACCTCGTCCCCGCGCACCACCAGCGCCCAGACGCCGATCAGCGTCGGGCGGCTGATGCTCCAGAAGATATCGCGCGCCCGGTAGGCCAGCGCGTAGAGCGCCGCCAGGGCCGCTCGCTCAAGCCGATGCGCCATGAATCGAACAGCCCTCCGTCCACACTGGGACGAAGGGCCTGGCCTCCGTGGTACCACCCACATTCAGACTGAAGATTGCGGGCCAACGATCGCCAGCCTTCAATCTTCAGTCCCTCTCGCGCTGTAACGGGCGCGCCCGGCGCTGGTTCGGCAGCATGCTTTCCCAGGCGACTCAGGAGGGGATTCGGCGCGCGCCCGGCTGCCGCCTCGCACCGCCCGGCGGCTCTCTGGTAGCTGGCCTCGGCCTACGTCGTCTCCGTCGCAGTCGATACGTGGGCAATTATAGCACGGGGCCTCCTACGCCGCAATCAGCCCTGTGACGGAGCGTTCTCGGCGGGCGCCAGGTCACCCGGCTCCCCGCGCGGCACCGGGACCGTCAGTCCGGAGGCCGCCGACTCGACCATGGCGTGCATCAGCGCGATGCTGCCCAGGTTGTCGCGCCCCGAGCTGACCGGCTCGCGCCCTTCGTTGATCGCCTGCACGAACGCGGCCAGGCTGCCCGCCCGGTCCAGCGCCGGCAGCGACGGGAGCTTGACCCGCCGCGCCGCCTTCCCGAGCCGCTTGACCGACACGCGGTCGGCCTCGTCCGAGCGCTCCCTGCCGTCGCGGCTCGTCCAGGTCACCTCGCCGCCGGTCAGCTCCATCCGCCACTCCCCGGCCCACGGCGTCTCCGGGCCGGGGCTGACCCAGCTCCCGCGGTAGCTCGCCACCAGCCCGCCCTCGAACACAATCGTCGCTGCGGCGGCGGCCGGGTGCTGGAAGTTGCTCCAGGGCGGGTTCCAGGCGTGGCAGTGCACGCTGGCCGGCTCGCGGCCCACTACCATGCGCAGCAGGTCCAGGTGGTGGATCGCCATGTCCATCAGCAGCGGGTGCGGGAGCGCGTAGTGCCGGTTGCCGTCGCGGGGCGCGCGGTTCGCGTAGCGCCGGAAGTCGATCGCGATCGCCCCCAGCTCGCCGAGGTCGCCGGAGCGCACCAGCGCGGCCACCGTCTGCGGCGCCGGGAAGAAGCGGTAGTTCTGGCTGACCATCAGCACCCGGCCCGCGGCTGCGGCCGCCGCGACCACCCGGCGCGCCTCGGCCAGCGTCGGCGCGAACGGCTTCTCGACCAGCACGTGCTTGCCGGCCTCCAGCGCCTCCAGCGCCAGCGGGACGTGGCCGGGGAGCGCGGCGGTGATCAGGACGGCGTCGGCGGGCGCGGCGTTCAGCGCGTCCGCCAGGGACGTGAAGCAGCGCTCGGGCGGCAGGTCCAGCATCTGCCGCGCCATCTCGAGCACCTGCGGGTCGGCGTCCACCCAGGCGGTGACCGTGACGGCGTCCGCGGGGCGCAGGATGTTGTGGTACCAGTTGCGGCCCCACCCGCCGAGCCCGGCCTGGATGATACGGAGTGCCATAGCGACCTCCTCGCTGTAACTTCGGAGCGGCGAAGCTCCTCCGGGAGGGCCTTCTGGCAGCGAAGCGGCGCTGCCAGAACCGGAGCGCCTCCCGGGGCTGGCGAACCTGTAGTGCGACGTGGCTGAGGCGCTCGGCGGCGGAGAGGCGGATTCGCAGGGGTGAGGCCTCGCCAGCTCGCCGCGGCGCGAGCCGTGCCGCGCTCGGGTTCGGGAGAGTATAACGGAAGGAGCGGCCGGCCGATTCAGCCGAAGGGCCGCCGGGGCGGCGGGCGCTCCCAGCCGGGCTTCCAGGTGCTATAATGGGTGGTAGTCCGCGTGCTTCAACCTGCCAGCACTTCGTCCGAGCGTTCGGAGGCCGGCGCGGCCGCTCCGCGCCCTCTGACTTCGGCTCCCGCGCGGAACGAGGGGGCTGGAGGGCCGGGCGACGGCCGGCCGGAGTTGCCGGGACTGAACGAGCCGCTATCGCATGAGAGCGCCGCCCGAGCGGCGCGACACGTATGACGCAGGCCACGCCCTCCCCAGCCCCAGTCCTGCACGGCCGCTACCGCATCGAAGAGAAGCTCGGCGCCGGCCGGCTCGCGGTGGTGTACCGCGCCTACGACGACCGGCTCCAGCGCCCCGTGCTCGTCCACATGTTCCGGCGCGACCTGATGGGCCAGGAGGCGCTGCGGCAGCGCTTCATCGCCGAGGCCCAGTCGAGCGCCCGCCGCAACCACCCCTCGCTGCTCGACGTGTTCGACAGCGGCGAGGTCGGCGGGCGGCCGTTTATGATCACCGAGTACGTCTCCGGCCGTACCCTGCGCGAGATCGGCGCGCTGACGCTCGAGGACGCCCTGCTCTACTTCCGCCAGATCGTCGGCGCCGTCGCGGTCTGCCAGGCGGCCGGCGTGCCGCACCCGCCGATCAGCAGCTCGAACGTGGTGCTGGTGGACGACGGGCACGTGGAGCTGCTCGAGAACTGGACGACGCCCGCGGCCGAGCGCGGCCTCGAGCTGGCCGCCTACCGCGCGCCCGAGCGCACCGCCGGCGGCCAGGTCACGCACGCCGCCGCGGTCTACTCGCTCGGGCTGCTGCTGATCGAGATGCTCACCGGCCGGCGCGTGTTCGACGGCACCGACCCGCGCGCCGTGGCCGAGATGCACCTCACCGGCGAGATCCCGCCGCTCACGCGGGTGCAGCCGCTGCTCTTCGCCCCCAGCCTGGACCGCCTGATACGGCTCGCCACGGCCCGCGACCCGCAGCGCCGCCCTCCGGACGCGGCGGCGCTCGCCCAGGCCCTGGACGAGGTCCGCCGGACCTACGCCGGCGACACGCAGCCGCTCGATGTGCCGCCGGCACGCCCGCCGTTGGTGCGCAGGGCGCCGCGTGAGGACGTGCTCCGCGAGGACGTGCTCCGTGAGGACGCGCCCCGCCCCGCCCCGCCCCGCGCGGCGGCGTTCCCGGATGCTGCCCCGCGCCGCCAGCCGGTCGGGCCGGACCCGTTCCGGCGGCGCTCGCTCACCGGACTCGGCATCATGCTCGCGCTGTTCGCCGCGGTGGCCTGCGGCGCGTACGCGATCACCAGCAGCGCCGCCGGCCGGATCGACCAGGGCTTCGAGCTGCCCAGCCTGTCGCTTCCAAGCCTGCCGCTGCCGGACTGGCTGACGGGCGTGGTCGACGGCGAGGGCGAGGTGCTGGTGGTGACGATCGGCGATATCGAGGGGCTGAACCTCCGCGAGAGCCCGGGGCTGCAGACGCGCGTGATCGGCCTGCTGCCGAACGGCGCCCGCGTGCGCCGGCTCGAAGGCCCGCGCGTCGTCGACAACGTCTCCTGGATCAAGGTGCGCGCCGAGGTCGATGGGCGCCCCGTCGATGGGTGGGTGTCGGCGACCTTCGTCCGGCCCGAGTAACAGCGCAGCTACCGCAGCACACCGATGAGCGTCAGCTTGCCAGATGAACTGATCGCCCGCCTGCGCACGGCCCGCCGGGTTGCCGCGCTCACCGGCGCCGGCGTCTCGGCCGAGAGCGGCGTGCCGACCTTCCGCGACGCCCAGACCGGCCTGTGGGCGCGCTACAACCCGGAGGAGCTGGCGACGCCGCAGGCGTTCCGGCGCAACCCCCGGCTGGTGTGGGAGTGGTACGCCTACCGGCGGTCGCTGGTCGAGGCCGCCGAGCCGAACCCGGCCCACCACGCGCTCGCCGAGCTCGAGCGGCGCATCGAGCGCTTCACGCTGATCACCCAGAATGTGGACGGCCTGCACCGCCGGGCCGGCAGCCGGAACGTGGTAGAATTACACGGATCTCTGACTCGCTACCGCTGCTCCGCGGAGAGAGGCTGCGGCAGTGTGGAGGCGCCCGTCGAGGACGGCTCTACGCTGCCACCGCGCTGCCCACAGTGCGGCGCCTACCTGCGGCCGGATGTCGTCTGGTTCGGAGAGAGCCTGCCGGCGGAGGCGTGGGAGGCGGCCCAGCAGGCCGCGGCCAGCAGCGAAGTCTTCCTCTGCATCGGCACCTCAGCGCTGGTGCAGCCGGCCGCCGCGCTGCCGCTCATCGCCCGCCGCAGCGGCGCCTATGTGGCGGAGGTGAACCTCCAGCCGAGCGCGCTGGACGGCGCGCTCGACGCGCACCTGTACGGTCCGGCCGGAGTGCTGCTGCCGGCGCTCGTCGCGGCGCTCGCCAACGAGACGGATGACGGCCGCCGACCGTCTTTTCCTACGGAGGAGAGACGCTGATGACGCTCAGGTTGCCTGAGAACGTGCTCGATCGCCTGAAGACGGCGCGCCGCGTTGTTGTGCTGACCGGCGGCGGGATGGCCGCCGAGAGCGGCGTCCCCTCGTTCCGCGACTCGCACGTCGGCCCGTGGGCGCAGTACGATGTCTCCGAGCTGGCGACGCCGCAGGCGTTCCTGCGGAACCCGCGCCTGGTGTGGGAGTGGTACGACTACCGGCGGCGCGCGGCGGACCGCGCCGAGCCCAGCAAGGCGCACTACGCGCTCGTGGACCTCGAGCAGCACTACCCGAACTTCCTGCTGATCACCCAGGCGATCGATAGCCTGCACTGGCGCGCCGGCTCGCGCGACCTGGTGGAGCTGAACGGCTGCCTGCGCCGCAGCCGCTGCTACGATGCCGGCCACGTGGTGCTGAGCTGGGACGACGACGGCGAGATCCCGCCGCGCTGTCCCCACTGCGGCAGTCTGCTGCGGCCCGACGTGGTCCTGTTCGGCGAGGGCATCGCGCGCGCCGATCTGCGCAAGGCGCAGCAGGCCGTCGAGCACTGTGACCTGTTCATGACCGTCGGCGCGGTCGGCGCGATCGAGCCCGTCGCGTCGTTCCCGTTCGTCGCCAAGCGCGTCGGCGCGCTCGTGCTGTCGATCGCCCCCGAGGAGTCGATCTACTCGCTCATGGCCGACTACACGATCCCGGCCACGCCCGGGGCCGTGCTGCCGGAGCTGGTGGAGCTGATCGTTGCCAGGAGCTCGAGCGTGTAGGCGCGCCGCTGGCTCGCGGTGGCGCTCGCGCTGCCCGCGCACCCTTGGGGAACGTGCGGCGGGCGCGCGGCCCTCACGGGCGCTCTCTTCCGCCGCCAGAGGTGTGAGGGCAGGCCACCGCGTGAGCCATCGAGATGACTGGGCGTAGATGCGCCTCCGCTCTTCCTTGCAGGGAGGTGTGGAGGGCAGCAGGCCCTCCACGAGCCCCTATCAGGGGAAGGAACCCCTCCGGAGGCGCGGGAGCGCGGCTACGGCGCATCCCGCGCGGAATCACATGTGCTGAGCGTACGGGATGACCGGCGTTCGCTACCCCTTGGAGGTCTGGTATGGAGCAGCTACAGGGCAGCAGGGTTGTCATCCGCCCCTGGCAGCGCTTCGATGACGACCTGGCTAACGAGTGGCCGCCGTACAACGATCCGCTCGACTCGCTCTGGAACCTGCCGCGGCAGACGTCGCTCACAGAGTCGTGGAGCACCTTCTTCGACAGCGGCCAGCGGCGCAGCTGGGCCGTGGAGGACCGCTCCGGCAACCTGATCGGGCGGATCTCGCTGCGCGAGCACGATCCGCGCCGGCGGCAGGCGCGGCTCGGCATCACCTTCGGCGCGCCCTACGTCGGGCGCGGGCTTGGGACCGAGGCGCTCGCGCTGTTCCTCGACTACTACTTCACCGACGCCGGCTACGCCGTGATGGTGCTCGACGTCGCGGCGCCGAACGAGCGCGCGGTGCGCTGCTACCGGCGGCTCGGCTTCAGCTACGTCGACAGCGACTGGCGCGAGGTCGGGTTCTCGTTCGACCGGCGTGTGCTCGATATGCCCCCCTACGAGCATCTGCAGCGCTTCTTCCGGCCCACGGCGCGCGGCCTGGCCGTCGAGTTCTACGAGATGCGGCTCACCCGCGAGGAGTGGTTCCAGCGCCGCCGCGAGCTGTCCCTCCCGGCGGCCAACGGCACGCCCGGCGCGTAGTACCCCGGCAGGACCAAAAGCCCGCTTGCGATGCGGCTCCGAATGCGTATGATTTTCATGAGCGCGCCTCTCGCTGTCGCCCTCATGGCGCGCTGCGCGGAGCTCCTATGTCTCTTATCGCGGGCAATCTCGGCGTCGTCCAGCGGACTCTGGACGGAAGCACTATCCCGTGGGCGGTCTGCGCCGGCGCCGCCGCTCACCTGTACGGCAACCGCCGCCCGATCCAGGACGTCGACATCCTGGTGGCCGGCGGCAGGCTTGCCGATGTCGGCCGGCTGCTGCAGCAGCAGAACAAAGTCGTGCAGTACGACGGCCAGCGCATCCTGTGGCGCGGCATCAAGGTCTTCGACGACCTGAGCGTGCGGCGCAACGGCGTCGTCTTCCCCCTGGCGCTCGACGATCTCATGCGCGCGCGGCTGCGCCGCCTCTCCCTGCTCGGCGCGCCCGTCGCGGTGCTGCCGCCGGAGGACGTTCTGATCCACAAGCTGCTGCTCGGGCGCGGCCCGGAGCAGGGCAAGCACGACTACGCCGACGCCGCCGGCATCGTCCGGCGCCAGCAGCTCGACCTGGACTACCTGCGCGAGCGGATCGAGGCCATGGGCGCCGCACCGCACATCGGCGCAGCGCTGGCCGAGCTGGGGATCACGCTCTAGCTGGCCCCGCCAGCTTCTGCGATGATGAGGGGGTTGTGGCCTGGCCGCAACCCCCTCACGCTGCTTGCGGGGAGGTCTGGAGGGCCGCAGGCTCTCGCCTTTTCCGGCGCTGACGCGGGGAGGTTTGGAGAGCCGCAGGCCCTCAAGCGCCTTTTTCGCGGTGCTGCGGGGAGGTGCGGCTGCCGTATGGCCCGCCAGGCGCCTTTTTCGCGGTGCTGCGGGGAGGTTTGGAGGGCCGCAGGCCCTCCGAAATCCTTTTTTTCTTGTGGCTCTGCAGCTGCGAAGCAGCCGCAGAGCCACGGAAAAGAAGACTCTGGGGAGGCTTGCCTCCCCAGGCCCCACCGCGCCGCGGAGCCACGAAAAAGAAGACCCTAGGGCGGTGGGGCCTTTTCCCACCGCGCCGCGGAGCGGCGAAAGAGGATCACCCGATGAGGCGAGGCCTCTCCCCAATTCCAGCGCTGGGGCGTGGGGCGAAGCCACACCACATTAACTCCGGAAACGGGGGAACTCCAGACGCGCCTGCTGCGTCTGGAGTGTAGACAACTTCTGAGATAGGTCGCCGCACGCAAGGAGCCCGCCATGCGTTCTCTCCGCGCCCGAGCCGCCAGCCTGCTGCTCACGCTCGTTGTCGTCGCGGGCTGTGCCCCGACGCCCCCGCAGCCGACTCCCACGCCGCAGGCCGCGCGGCCATCGCCCGTGCCCACGGCCCCGCGCGTCGGCTACACGCCCGTCCCGCCGGACCAGGTCTCGCCGGTGGTGCTGCAGCGCACCCCGGCGCGCGGCGAGGAGCTGCCGCCCGATGGGGTGATCGAGCTGGTCTTCGACCGGGCGATGGATAAGGGCTCGGTCGCCGCGGCGCTCAGCCTCTCCCCCGGCGTCGCCGGCGCCCTCGAGTGGCCCGACGAGCGCACGGTGCGCTTCCGGCCCCAGCAGCAGCTGGAGCGCGGCGCGCTCTACGACGTGGTCCTCGGGCAGGGCGCCCGCGCGGTCGACGGTGCCCCGCTCAACGGCGCCTACCAGTTCCGCTTCGCCACCGCCGGCTACCTCGAGGTCGGCCAGACGATCCCCGCTGACGGCGCCCCGGACGTCCAGGCCGATAGCACGATCACGGTGTTCTTCAACCGGCCGGTCGTCCCGCTGGTCTCGGTGGAGGCGCAGCGCACGTCGCCCTTGCCGCAGCCCGTGCAGTTCGACCCGCCTATCCAGGGCCGCGGGGAGTGGCTCAACACGTCGATCTACACCTTCACCCCCAGCGCGCCGCTCGCGGGCGGCACCACCTACACCGGGCGGGTCGCTGCCGGGCTACAGGACACCGAGGGGAACCCGCTGCAGAGCGAGTACACCTGGCGCTTCACCGTCGCCCGCCCGCAGGTCGTGAGCGTCGAGCCGGCCGACGGCGCGCCGCTGGTTCCGCTCCAGGCGCCGATCACGCTGCGCTTCAACCAGCCGCTGGACGAATCTGCCGCCCGCGGCGCCTTCCGCCTGCGCGGCCCGTCCGGCGATGTCCCCGGCGAGCTGCGCGTCCAGGGCGCGACGCTGACCTTCACCCCCACGCAGCGGCTGGAGTTCGACACGCAGTACAGCGTCGAGGTGGCCGCCGCGCTCGTCGGGGCGGGCGGCGGGAGCGGCATGGCCGGCGACTTCCGCAGCAGCTTCCGCACCGTGCCCCTGCCGCGCGTCCTGCGCACTGAGCCGGCCGACGGCGCCGTCGCCCCGCCCTACACCGACTTCGCGATCTACTTCAACGCGCCGATCGACCCGGCGACGGTGATGCCGAACGTCCAGTTCACGCCCCCGATCTCGGCGACCGAGGTGTACACCTGGTTCAACACCTACGATAACTCGTTCCACATCGGCTTCCGGCCCAGGCCCTCGACCGAGTACCGCGTCCAGATCGGCCCCGATATCGCCGACCCGTACGGCAATACGACCGGCCAGGCCCTCGACGTGCGCTTCCGCACCGACCGCCTGCCGCCCTCCGCGCAGATCCTGACGCCCGGCTTTGTCGCCACCTACAGTGCGCAGAACCCGGCGCGCGTCGGGATCAGCTCGGTGAACCAGCCGCAGGTGTCGCTCGCCCTGTACCGCCTGCCGGACGAGGCGATCAGGCGCCCGCCGTGGGAGATCGGCGACCAGCCGCCCGCGGGCGCGGTGCAGCTCCGCCGCTGGCAGGCGCAGCTCGACACCCGCCTGGACCAGCAGACCCTCACGCGCGTCGACCTGGTCGAGGGCGGCGGGCGCCTCGACCCCGGCGTGTACCTGCTGGTGATGGACTCCCCGAGCGGCCGCCAGCCGCACATCCTGGTCGTCTCGTCGCTGAACCTGACGCTCAAGGCCGGCGAGCGCGACGCGCTGGTCTGGGCCACCGACCTGCAGACCGGCCAGCCGGTTGCCGGGCTCCAGCTCGACCTGTTCGACACCCAGGGGACGCCGCTGGGCAGCGCGACGACCGACGGGAGCGGGGTGGCGCGCGCCAGCCTCAGCCGCGCGAGCAACACCGGCCTGCTCGCCATCGCCCGCCAGCCGTTCGCCGCCGCGTCCTCAGACTGGAACTACGGCGTCGGGCCGTGGGTGTTCGGCCTGCCCACGGTCTACGACCTGCCCGAGCTCACCGCCTATGTCTACACCGACCGCCCGATCTACCGGCCGGGCCAGGAGGTGCATTTCAAGGGCGTGCTGCGCGCCGAGGATGACGTGCGCTTCAGCTACCCGCCGCTGAGCTCGGTCCAGGTGACGATCTACAGCCCGGCCGGCGAGACGGTCCTGCAGCAGAGCTTCACGCTCAGCTCCAGCGGCAGCTTCGACGGCAGCCTGCAGCTGGCTGAGGCGGCGCCGACCGGCATGTACAACATCGTGGTGAACGCCGGCCAGGGCTTCAGCTTCCCGTTCCAGGTGGCCGCCTACCGGCCGCCCGAGGTCCAGACCGAGGTGACGCCGGCGGCGGATGCGATCGTGCGCGGCACGGCGGCCTCGGCCACGGTGGACGTGAGCTACTTCTTCGGCGGGCCGGCGGCCGGGCTGCCGGTGCAGTGGAGCGTCCTGGCCGAGCCGTATTACTTCGCGCCGGCCTGGGGCGAGCGCTTCCAGTGGAGGGATACGAGCGACCCGTGGGCCTGCTGGGAGTGCTGGTGGCGCCCCGCGCCCCCGCCCCAGCCGATCGCCAGCGGCAGCGGGACGACCGACGCGCAGGGAAGAATTGACATAACACTTCCCGCCGACCTGCGGGACACCCAGGGCAACCCGATCACCGACAGCGTGCGGCTGACGATCGAGGCCACGGCGACCGGGCGGGACAACCAGCCGATCAGCGGCCGGGCCACGGTCGTGCGGCACGCGGGCGACCTGTACGTCGGGCTGGCGCCGCGCTCGTACCTCGGGCGGGCGAACCAGGAGCAGGTGGTGGACGTCGCCACCGCCAGCCGCGACGGGCAGCGGCTGCCGAACCAGACCGTCGAGGTGGAGATCTTCAAGATCACCTGGGAGAGCCGCTTCATCGCCGAGGCGGGCGGCGGCGGGCGCTGGGTCTCGGAGGAGCGGCGCGAGCCGGCCGGCAGCCAGCGCGTGACCACCGACGCGAACGGCGAGGCGGTGCTGCGCTTCACGCCGGCGTCGGGCGGAAGCTACCGGGTGGAGGCGCGCGCGCGGGACGCGGGCGGGCGCGAGGTGCGCTCCTCGCTGTTCGTGTGGGTCGCGGGCGACTCCTACACGCCGTGGCTGCGCGAGAACAACGACCGCGTCAACCTGATATCGGACAAGAGCGAGTATCGCGTCGGCGAGACGGCCACGGTGCTGGTGCCCTCGCCGTTCACGGGGCCGCACTGGGCGCTCTTCACCGTGGAGCGCGGCGGGGTGCTGCACCACGAGGTGCGCCAGGTGAACAGCAACAGCCTGGTGTACACGCTGCCGATCGAGGCCGCCCACGCGCCGAACATCTATGTGTCGGTGACGCTGATCGCCGCGCCCGCGGGCAACGCGCCACCCGACTACAAGGTCGGCATCCTGCCGCTCACGGTCCTGCCCGAGCCGCAGAGCCTGCGGGTGACGATCACGCCGGGAGCGGCGCAGGCCGGGCCGGGCGAGACGGTGACCTACGACATCCTGGTGACAGACCTGGCCGGCCAGCCGCAGAGCGCCGAGCTGTCGCTCGACCTGGTGGACAAGGCGGTGCTGAGCCTCCAGCCGCGCGAGCCGGACGCGATTCGCAGGGCCTTCTACGGCACACGGCCGCTCGGCATCGTGACCGCCAGCGGCCTCTCGGTCTCGGCCGACCGGCTGCTGGCGCAGCTCCAGGAGCAGCTCGAGGAGCAGCAGCGCCAGGTCGGCGACGGGGCTATGGGCGGCGGGGCGCCGCCCACCACAGCTGCCGAAGCCATGCCGGCTGCGCAGCCGACCGTGGGGGCCGCTGCCCCCGCCGCGGCCGACCGCGCGGCCGACCAGGAGCAGATGCAGAACGCGGCGCCGCAGGTCACCGTGCGCGAGCAGTTCGCCGACACGGCCTACTGGAACCCGACCGTCACGACCGACGCGAGCGGCCGCGCCAGCGTCCAGGTCACGCTGCCGGACAACCTGACCACCTGGGTGATGCGCGGCGTCGCGGCGACCGCTGACACCAAGGTGGGCGAGGGGACGGCGGAGCTGCTGGCGACCAAGCCGCTGCTGGTGCGCCCGGTGACGCCGCGCTTCTTCACGGTGGACGACGTGGCCGAGCTGGCGGCGAACGTGAGCAACAACACCGACCAGCCGCTCAGCGTCGAGGTCGGGCTGGCGGCCAGCGGCCTGACGCTCACCACGCCGCAGACCGTGACGCTGGACATCCCGGCGCGCGGCGAGGCCCAGGCGACCTGGCTGGTCACGGCGCAGGACGTCACCTCGGCGGACCTGGTGTTCACCGCGATCTCCGGGCAGTACGCCGACGCGAGCAGGCCGCGGCTCGCAACTGGGCCGGACGGCTCGCTGCCGGTCTACCGCTACAGCGTGCCGGAGATCGTCGGCACCGGCGGGCAGCTGGAGGCCGCCGGCTCGCGCACCGAGGTCGTGGGCCTGCCGCCGCGGCTCGACACGCGCAGCGGCGAGCTGACCGTGCGGCTCGACCCGTCGCTAGCGGCCGGGCTGCGCGACGCGCTCACCTACCTCGAGTACTACCCCGAGGAGTCGGCCGAGGCGACGGTTTCGCGCTTCCTGCCGAATGTGCTCGCGGCGCGCGCCCTGCGGAGGCTCGGCGTCGCTAACCCGGAGCTCGAGGCCCGTCTGCCCGCGCTGGTGGAGGAGGGGCTGAACCGCCTGTACCAGCGGCAGCGCGGCGACGGCGGCTGGGGCTGGTGGCTGGACGACGAGAGCAACGCCTACGTCAGCGCCTACGTGGTCTTCGGCATGCTCAAGGCCAAGGAGGCCGGCTTCACGGTGCGCGACGACGTGCTGGCGCGCGGGCTGGACTTCCTGCAGACGCAGCTGGCGCCCGAGCGGCGGGCGGTCACCGAGTGGGACGCCTACGAGGCCGACCGGCAGGCGTGGCTCCTCTTCGTGCTGAGCGAGGCCGGCCGGCAGAGCGGGAGCCGGCTCGACGACCTGTACGCCGCGCGGGAGCGGCTCGGCAGCGCGGCGCGCGCCTTCCTCGCCATGTCGCTCCAGCGCGCGAACGCGGGCGACGAGCGCCTCAAGACGCTCGTCTCGGACCTCAACAACGCCGCGATCGTCAGCGCCACCGGCGCCCACTGGGAGGAGCAGGCGCGCGGCTGGTGGGGCTTCGGCTCCGACACCCGCACGACGGCGGTGGTGCTGGCGGCGATGGTGCGCCTCGACCCCCAGAACGCGATGGTCCCGAACGCCGTGCGCTGGCTGATGGTGGCGCGCAAGCTCGGCGTGTGGGAGACCACCCAGGAGACCGCCTGGTCGGTGATCGCGCTGACCGACTGGATGGAGCTGACCGGCGAGCTGACGGGCGAGTACGACTACGCGCTCTGGCTGAACGGCGCCGAGCGCGCGGCCGGCCGCGTCACTCCGGCGACGATCGACACGCCGGTGGAGCTCAGGGTGCCGCTGGACGAGCTGCAGCGCGACGCGGGCAACCGGCTGCAGGTGGGCCGCGGCGACGGCAGCGGCCGGCTGTACTACACCGCGCACCTGCGCGCCTTCCTGCCGGTGGAGGATGTGAAGGCGCTCGACCGGGGCGTCATCGTGAGCCGGCGCTACGTGGCCGCCGACTGCCAGGACGGGCCGCGCTGCCCCGAGCTGCGCGAGCTGAAGCTGGGCGACGAGGTGCGCGTCGAGCTGTCGATCACCGCTCCGAACGACCTGTACTACCTGCGCGTCGAGGACGGCCTGCCCGCCGGCCTGGAGGCGGTGGACCCCAACCTGGCGACGACGAGCGTGCTGGCGGAGGCGCCCGCAGTCGAGATGGTGCCCGAGCTAGGCCCGAGGGGCGGCGCCAATGTCGATGTCGCCCGGTCCTCACCCTACCCGTGGTGGCGCTGGTGGTGGCGGTGGTACAGCCGCAGCGAGCTGCGCGACGAGAAGGTGGTGCTGTTCGCCGACTTCCTGCCGCGCGGGTCGTACCTCTACAGCTACACCGCGCGCGCCACGCTGCCGGGCGAGTACCGCGCCATCCCGGCGACGGCGGTCGAGAGCTACTTCCCCGAGGTGTACGGGCGCTCGGATGGGGCCGTGATCCGGATCACACGGTGACCACAGTCCTCTGGTGATACCAAACGGTCGAGCCGCCCCAGCGGGGCGGCTCGACTGGTGTGGGACGGCACGTCGCGCGGGGCTGCTCGGGGTCAATCCGGCTCGGTGTTGTCCCCCGTGAGGTACAGCAGCGCCAGCCACAGCCCGCGCGAGGAGGGGTAGAAGAGGATCGGGAACAGCACCACCAGCACGCCCATCACCGCGAAGGCGGGCATGAGGGGCACCTGCGAGAAGCCGATGACCGCGGCGGCGACGATCACCAGTGCGAGGGTAGCGACGATGTTCACGCCCATGCCCCCGGTGATCTCGCCAGAGGCGCGCTCGAACGGCAGGCCGCACACGGGGCACTCCTGCCGCATGCGGAAGAAGGAGCTGAACAGCGACCCGTGGTGGCAGCGCGGGCAGCGCAGCAGCAGCCCATCGAGGAACGCTCGGATAACACGCAGCATCTCGGTTGAACCTTATACAGCAACGGGCCCGCCCGCGGCCTTCCACCCGTCGAACCCGTCCTCCATGTCGATCACGCCGGCGCGCCCGTGCGCCTGGAGCACGCTCGCCGCGATCCCCGAGCGGTAGCCGCTCTGGCAGTGGACGATGATCGCGCGCTCCGGCGGCAGCTCGCTGAGCGCCTCCGAGAGCCTGCCCAGCGGAACATGGCGGCTGCCGGGGATATGGCCCGCCGCGTGCTCGTCGGCGGCGCGCACGTCGATCACCAGCGTGCTCGGGCGCTGCGCGAGCGTCAGCAGCTCGGCGGCGCGCCTGCGCTCCACGGTGCGGGTCTCGCCGCCGGCGCTCCGCCAGCGCTCGATCGCGGCCGGCGTCCAGAAGCCGGCGACGTCGTCCAGCCCGATCAGCAGCAGCTCGCGGCGCACCTCTCGGGCCGCCTCCGCCTCGCCGACCAGCGCGATCGGCCGGTCGTAGGGTACCAGCCAGCCGGCCCACTTCAGCAGGCTGTCCCCGGCCGGGATGTTGACCGAGCCGGGGATATGGCAGGTGGCGAAGGCGGCGGCCGGGCGGATGTCGAGCAGGAACAGCTCGCCGTGCCCGGCGCGGCCGAGGGCATCGGCATCGAGCTGCGGCAGGTCGGCGGCGGGCGGCGCGGGCGGCCCCTGCTGGTTGAGCCGCTTCATACGGGCGAAGTATGGCGGCGGGTCCGGCTGCCCTTCCAGCACCGCATCGACGAACGCCCCCTCATCGCGGATCTGCAGCGCCCAGTTGGTGCGCAGCTCGTAGCCGACCGTGGTCTGCGGCAGGGCGCCGAGCGACTTGCCGCAGGCGCTGCCCGCGCCGTGGCCGGGCCACACCTGCAGGTACTCGGGCAGCGCGCGGAAGCGGCCGAGCGAGGCGAAGAGCTGCCGCGCGCCCTCCTCCATCGCGCCGCTGACGCCCACCGCCCGCTCGAGCAGATCGGGGCGCCCCACGTCGCCGACGAACACAAAGTCGCCGCTCAGCAGGCCGACCGGGACCGCGCCGTCGCTCTGCGCGACCAGGTACGCGAGGTGCTCGGGCGTGTGGCCGGGCGTGTGCAGCGCCTGCACCTGCAGGTTGCCGACGCGGATCAGATCGCCGTCGCGCAGGAGGGCGGCGCCCACCTCGTCGGCATCCGCGTAGCGCCACTCCGGCGGCCCGGCGTCGGAGACGTACAGGGTTGCGCCGGTGCGGGCGGCGAGCGCGCGCGCCCCGGAGAGGTAGTCGGCGTGGATGTGGGTCTCGGCGATGGCGGTGATCCGCAGCCCGTGGCGCGCCGCGGCGGCCAGGTACTGCTCGATGTCGCGGTTGGGGTCCACCACCAGCGCCTCGCCGGTAGCCTGGCAGCCGATCAGGTAGCTGGCCTGCGCCAGCCCACGGTGGTAGAGGCGTTCGATTAGCACGGCGTTACCCTCTGCTCACAGATTGCTGACCCGAGTCTCGCGGGTGGTGGGGCGCGGGAGGCTTTGCCTCCAGCGGTGATCCCTCGCTCTGCCGCTCTACGGCGGAAATTGCCGGAAGGGCTGGCAGGTGCGCCCTATCAGTCCGCGCCGTTCGCCTGCTCCTTTCCGTCTAGCTGCGGCAGGACTGGCTCGCCGAACACGCGCGGCAGCACCTGGTCCATGTGGTCCACCAGCACGATCTCGAGCTGGCTGCGGGTCTCCTCCGGCACGTCGCGCAGGTCCGGCTCGTTGGCCTTCGGCACCAGCACGGTGTGCACGCCGGCGCGCTGCGCGGCCAGCAGCTTCTCCTTCAGGCCGCCGATCGGCAGCACCCGCCCGCGCAGCGTGATCTCGCCGGTCATCGCCACGCGCTTCCGCGCCGGGCGCCCGGTGAGCGCCGAGACGATCGCGCTGGCCATCGTGATCCCGGCCGACGGCCCGTCCTTCGGCACGGCGCCGGCCGGCACGTGGACGTGGATGTCCCGCTTCTGGAACAGCTCCGGGTCGATCCCGAGCGCCTCGTGGCGCGAGCGAGTGTAGGTGAGCGCGGCGCGGGCCGACTCGCGCATCACGTCGCCGAGCTGCCCGGTGAGGATCAGCTGGCCGGTGCCCGGCACCGCGCTGGCCTCCACCAGAAGCACGTCGCCGCCGGTCGGCGTCCAGGCCAGCCCGGTCACGACTCCCACCTCGTCCTCGCCGAGGATGGCCGCGCTGTGGAAGCGGGGCGGCCCGAGCAGATCGTCCAGGTCCGCGGCGTCGATCCGCTCGGGGAGCGGCTGCCCGCTGGCGAGCCGGGTCGCCATCTTGCGGAAGATCGCCCCGATCCGCCGCTCCAGGTCGCGCACGCCGGCCTCGTGGGTGTACTCGCGGATCAGCTGGCGCAGCGCCGCGTCGGTGAGCTCAGGAACCTGGCTCGAGTCGAGAATCGAGGTGGCCGATGGCGTGGCTGGCGCCGCGGGCTCGGAGCCGCCGGGGGCGCCATCTTCGGCCTGGCGCTCCTGGGTCGCGCCGCCCGGCTGCTGGGTCTCCGCGACGAGCCCGTTCTCCACCAGCTGGCGCGGTATGAGGTAGCGGCGGGCGATCTGCAGCTTCTCCTCTTCGGTGTAGCCGGCGAGCTGCAGCAGCTCCATGCGGTCGAGCAGCGGCCCGGGGATGGTGTCGAGCTGGTTGGCGGTGCAGAGGAACAGCACCCGGCTCATGTCGAACGGCACGTCGAGGTAGCGGTCGACGAAGGTGTTGTTCTGCGCCGGGTCGAGCAGCTCGAGCAGCGCCGCGGCCGGGTCGCCCTGGAAGCCGACGCCGAGCTTGTCGATCTCGTCGAGCATCATCACCGGGTTGTGCGAGCCGGCGCGGCTCAGGCCCTGGATGATGCGCCCCGGCAGCGCGCCGATGTAGGTGCGCCGGTGGCCGCGGATCTCGGCCTCGTCGCGGATGCCGCCCAGCGCCACGCGCACGAACTTGCGCTCCAGCGCGCGGGCGATGCTCTGGCCCAGGCTGGTCTTGCCCACGCCCGGCGGCCCGACGAAGCACAGGATCGGGCTGCGCCCCGTGGACGCGCTCTGCGCCCCGGCGCGCTCGGCGTGGAGCTTGCGCACCGCCAGGTACTCGATGATGCGGTCCTTGATCTTCTCGAGGTCGTAGTGGTCCTCGTCCAGCACCGCGCGGGCGTGCTCCAGGTCCAGGTTGTCCGGCGTGGCCGTGTTCCAGGGCAGGCTGAGGATCCAGTCCAGGTAAGTGCGGGCGACGGTGTAGTCGGGCGCGCCGGGGGGCATGCGCTCGAGGCGCTGCAGCTCGCGCTCGGCCTCGCGGCGGGGCTCCTCGGGCAGGTTGGCCTCCTCGAGCCGCTGGCGCAGCTCGGCGATCTCGGCCGCGCGCTCGTCGGTCTCGCCGAGCTCGCGCTTGATCGTCTCGAGCTGCTGGCGCAGCACGTACTCGCGCTGGCTCTTGGCCACGTCCTCGCGCGTGCGCTCGGCGATGAGCAGCAGCTCGCGCTCGCGCTCCAGGAAGCCGATCACCAGGCGCAGCCGCTGCTCGAGGTCGAGCGCGTCGAGCACCGCCTGCTGGTCGGACGGCTGCAGGTTGGTGTTGGCCGCGATCAGGTCGGCCAGCACCCCCGGGCGCGGGATGTTCGCCGCGGCCACCGCGAGCTCGTCCGGCAGGGCCGGGTTGAGCCGCACCACCTGCTCGAAGGCGGCCCGGGCGCTCCGTGCGAGGCCCTCGGCGTCCGACGAGACCTCCTCCGGCTCCTGCAGCACCTGGACGCGCGCCTGCGGGTAGGAGCCGCCGGCGAGCAGCTGCAGGATGCGGATGCGCGCCAGGCCCTGCAGCAGCAGCTGGACCCCGCCGTCGGGCGTGCGGACGAGGCGGACGATCTGGGCCACCGTGCCGGTGTTCGGCAGGCTGGTCGGGTCGAAGCCCTGGTCGGCGCGCTCGCTCCAGAACAGCCCCAGCATGCGGTTGCCCAGCGCCGCGTCGTCCACTAGCTGCACCGACTCCTCGCCGCGCACGGCGATCGGCAGGATCATGCCGGGGAACAGCACGGCGTTCGGGATGCTCAGGATCGGCAGCGTCTCAGGGATCTCGACCTCGCCGGTGGCGAAGTGTAGCTCCTGTCTGCTCATCAGGACCCTCCGCCGATCTGCACGACGACCACGCGCTGCGCCGGCTGCTGCGCGAATGGCAGCCACACCTCCAGCATGCCATCGCTGTAGCGCGCCTCGGCCCCATCCGGGTTGACCGGCGTCCCGAGCGGCACCTCGATGTAGAACGGCCCCGAGCCGATCTCCATGCGGTGGACGCGCTGCAGGCCCTGCGGGGCGCTGAGGCGGCGCTCGCCGTGGACGATAACCTGGGATGGGTGAACGTGGACGTGCAGGCCGTTCGCGTCCACGCCTGCCAGCTCGACCACGAGCATCAGGCCGTCCCTGAGCTCGTAGACGTTGAGCGGCGGCCGCCACGCCCGCGCCTCGAACGCCGCGAAGGGGTGGCGGATCGCGATCACCCGCACAGTCTGGTGCCTTGTCATGGCTTTGATCTTTCCGCTCCAGGGCGTATGTGGTGGGGGCGCCTCCCCTGCAGTACGGGGAGGTGTGGACGGCCGCTAACCTTCCACGGCCCCTCTCCGGTGCGGCAGAGCCGCGCGAAGAGAGGATGTTCGGGGAGGCATCGCCTGCCCCCGCCCCACCACGGCGCGCACTCTTGAGCCATAGGGCCGACGCGTCGGCGCGAGGAATCCTCCGCTTCTAGCGCCGGCCGACTGCAAGAAGTAGACCTGCGATACAGCGCGCGCTGGCCGCCGCGAGGAACAAAAAACGCCGCCGGCCACACCGCGCAGCCACGACGTTCACTCACCCTCTCGACGCCAACAACGGCACCGTAACGGAGATACAAGGAATATAAACCCCGCGCAGCAGGGCCATGTGGGTGTATTGTGTAACCTCAGTTGTTTGAAGCGCAAGTCCTGACGTTACACCGCGTCAGAATGACCGATTTTGCCCCTTGACCAGCGCCCTTTCTGTGCTACAATCCTTTACACTGACCGCTGGCGTTCGAGCTGCTCAGCTTGCAGGCGACCGCTCGAACCACTCAGCTGCCGAACGTCTCACGCAGGCGCAGCGCGCCCGCGTGCGTTCGTTGTGTCTATGCTACGCCAGCGAGGGCCGGTTGTCAAGTCTGCGCGCCGGCCCATGTCCCCGTCCTTTCGCCACAGAGGAGCGCGCTCAATGCACATCGGCCTTGACTTCGGCACCACCACCACGGTCGCGTCGGTCTTCGACGGGCGCGAGGTGCGGCTGCTCCCGCTCGACCCCGCCGACGCCACGCCGGCAGTGATGCGCTCGATGCTGCTGATCAGCCGCGACGGCGAGATCCTGGTCGGCCGGGAGGCGGTGGACGCCTACACCGCCGCCAACGTCGGGCGGGCGATCCAGTACGCGGAGGTGTACGTCGGGACGATCGAGATGACCTTCGACCGCGTCGGGACGATGATCAAGGACGTGCACGCCTTCGTGGACGCCAACTCGCCGGCGCGGCTGTTCCAGTCGCTCAAGACCGCGCTGCGCGACCCGTCCTACACGGCGACGGACGTCTTCGGCACGCGCATGCGGATCGAGGAGATCGCCGCGGTGTACCTGCGCGAGGTGCGGCGGCGGATCGAGGGGCATCTCGGCGCGCCGGTGACGAGCCTGACGGTCGGGCGGCCGGTGCACTTCACCGGCACGGTGGAGGGCGATGCGCTGGTGGAGGGGCGCATGCGCGAGGCGTGCGCGCTGGCCGGCTTCCCGAGCGTGCGCTTCGTCCCCGAGCCGGTCGCGGCGGCCTACGCCTACTGGCGCCAGATCGGGGAGCCGCGCACGGTGTTCGTCTTCGACTTCGGCGGCGGCACGTTGGACACGACGGTCATGCTGCTCGAGCCGGGCAGCGCGCCGGAGGTGCTGGCAACCGGCGGCGTGTCGATCGGCGGCGACCTGCTGGACAGCCGGATCGTGACCGGGGCGCTGCTGCCCTACTTCGGGCAGGGCGCGACGCTGGGGCCGCGGCGGCTGCCGCTGCCGGCCTTCATCCACGAGCACCTGGCGGACTGGCAGAGCATCATCGAGCTGAACCGGCCGGGCCGCTGGGAGGTGATCGAGCAGGCGGTTGCGATGGGCGACCGGCCGCGCGAGCTGCGGGCGCTGCGGGCGCTGGTGCGCAACAACTACGGGCTGCTGCTGTTCAGCGAGGTGGAGCGGGCGAAGCGCTTGCTCTCCGGCGAGCCGGTGGCCGAGGTGGCGCTGGACGTGCCGGAGATCAGCTTCCGCCACGAGCTGCCGCGGCTGGAATTCGAGCGGCTGATCGGGGCGGAGGTGCGCGCGATCGCCGCCTGCGTCGACGAGACGCTGCGCGCGGCGGGGGCGCGCCCGCAGGACATCGACGTGGCGCTGCGCACCGGCGGCTCATCGCGCATCCCGCGCTTCGTCCGGCTGCTGGCGGAGCGGTTCGGCGCGGAGAAGCTGCACGCGATGGACGCCTTCACCAGCGTCGGCGCCGGGCTCGGGGTGGCGGCGTGGGAGCGGGCGCGGGCCTAGCCCGGCGTCGTTCGGGCGCTCGCGCAGATCGGCATGTTGCGGTACACTAAGCGCTATGTTGCAGATGCGCCGCACCCTAGTCCTCGTGAACTCCGGCACGCCCCTGTACCGGGAGGCGCGCGAGCTCGTGCTCCCGTACCTGGATCACTTCGGCATCCCCTTCGACCTGCTGGACGTGCTACACGCCCCGCTGCCGCCTGACCTGGACACCCGGCCGCTGATCGTCGTCGCCCAGCCTGGGCTGGACATGCGCGGCCGCAGGCTGGGCGCGAGCGGGGTGCGGCTGCTGCGCGAGGCGGTCGAGCGCGGCGTGGGGCTGGTGAGCTTCGACCCCGAGCTGGCGCTGCTCGGGGCGCGCGCCCCTTCGTCGCAGCGGCGCGGCCCGCCGGCCGAGGCGATCGTCGTCCACGATGACAGCCACCCGATCACGGCGCGCCACACCAGCGGCGAGACGATCGAGCTGTTCGGGCCGCTGCCGATGCCGCAGCCGGCGGAGGTGGTGGGGGAGACGCTCCTCACGGCGGGCGGCCAGCCGCTGCTCACGGTGCAGACGGTCGGGGCGGGGCGGGTGGTGCGCTGGGCGACCACGAGCTGGGCGCAGACGCGGGTGCTCGGCCCGCTCGCCGGGCTCGACGACGTGCTGTGGCGCAGCCTGGTGTGGGCGGCGCGCAAGCCGTTCGCCATGCGCGGCCTCGCGCCGCTGGTGACCATGCGCGTCGATGACGTCGCCGGGACGGGCTGGCGCTGGAACGAGACGCCGCTGTACTGGGCGCGCTCGGCCGCGCGGCACGGGTTCCGCCCGTGGCTGGGGCTGTTCATCTACAACCTGACCGATCCGGCGGTCGCCGAGCTGCGCGAGCTGCTGGAGCAGGGCCAGGCGACGGCCTTCCCGCACGCCTTCGGGCGGCCGCCGCGCTCGCCGGACGCCGAGCTGCCCTACGCCCCCGACGCGCTGCCGCTGCGCGCGCGGGAGTACGACGAGTTCATCTACTTTGACCACCAGCGCGGCGAGCCGTGGAGCATCGCCGAGGCCGCACGCGGCCTGGCGGCCGTCGACCGGTGGTACGCCTCGCGCGGCCCGCTGCCGATCTCCTCCTACGCGGTGGCGCACTGGTACGAGATGGGGAGCAACACCATCGCCCACATGGTCGACCGGTGGGGCGTCGAGTTTGTCGGCAAGGTCCAGGATGTGGACGCGCCGCTGCGCGACGAGGTGCCCTGGCTGCGGCTGGGGCCGTTCCGCCGCTACGAGCAGCCCGGCACGTCCCTGTTCGAGCCGGAGCTGCGCGGCAACCGGCCGGTGTACTACGCGGACTTCGTCAACTTCGGCGGGCGCCAGCTGTTCAACTGTGTGACCGAGATCCGCGACGACGCCGGCTACGAGTGGGCGCCCGACGCGGATGTCGTGGCGACCGTCGGGCGTGGGGTGCGGCAGCTGCGGCGCGCGCTGGACAGCATGGCGCTGGCCTCGCTGTTCACCCACGAGACGGACTTCATCTACCGTATCCCGCCGGCCGCGTGGGATATGATCATGCGGCAGGTCGCAGGCGGCATCAGCGGCTACAAGCCGATCTACGTCACGGCGGACGAGGGGGTGCGCTACGTGCGTGCGACGCGCAGCTCGCGGCTGGTGTCCAGCCGAGTGAGCGCGTCCGGCGGGGAGCTGGAGCTGACGTTCAGCGGGCGCGCGGATGTGCCGACCCACTGCTACGTCTTCACGCAGGCGGACGAAGGGATGGTGGGCCTGCTGGCCGAGGTGCCGGCGTTCGAGGGCGAGGTCACCGTGCCGGTCGCGCTGTAGCGCCCTCTGGTGCGGCGCGCGGCCGCGCCTGCGATCAGGCGCCCGCCTCGCGGCTGAGCTGGCGCGTATCGAAGTAGCCCTGGAGGCGGACGATCTTGCCGGAGTCGTCGAACTCGAGCAGCGTCACGCCGTCGTAGACGAAGGGCGTCCCGCCGCGGTACGTGCCGCTGCTCGTCCAGAACAGGCCGGCGGCGCGGTCGTTCGCCATCACGTGGTGGAACTCGGAGCGCACCTCGTCGAAGGCGCGGCGGTAGGCGCGCCAGAAGTCACGGACCGACGTGCGCCCGCGGTGCTCCTCGCCGTGCAGCTGAAGCGCGGCGTTGCTCAGCCGCGCGTCGTCGGCGAAGAGCGCCGCGATCACCTCGGCCTCGCCCGCACCGCCGTCCTCAAGATTCTGCAGCGCGCTGATGAATCGCCGGGCCAGCGTTTCGACCCGCTGTCGTTCCATGGTCCTCACCTCACGAAGGGTCTCTAGCGGAACCGTGAGCAAAGGGCGTGCCAGCCGCGGCGCCGCTCCAAGCACCTTTCAGGCGA
>CALJIC010000243.1 GCA_937974195.1 uncultured Roseiflexaceae bacterium
GGCCTCGCCTCCCCAAACCCCACCGCGCCCGCGCACCCTGTAGAACGCTTGTTCTGCAAGGTGCGCCGTGCTATAATGAGCACGCTTGTACGAGTGCCTACGAGAGAATACGGAGTCCCCCATGACCGTCCTCGACAGCCGCGCGCTGCGGCGCCAGCTTCAGCAGGAGTTCCCGAACTTCGACCTGAACGACTGGTTCATCCAGTACCGCAGCCTCAAGGCCAGCTACCCGGATGCGGTCCTGCTTTACCGGCTGGGCGATTTCTACGAGACCTTCGAGGACGACGCCAAGCTTGTCGCCGAGCTGCTGAATGTCACCCTGACCTTCCGCCGCTTCGCCAGCCTGAAGGGGGACAAGAAGGCCGAGCAGCGCTGCCCCATGGCCGGCATGCCCTACCACTCGATCGACGGCTACATCTCGAAGCTGGTGGGCGCCGGCTACCGCGTCGCTGTGGCCGAGCAGGTCTCCGAGACCCCCTCGATGCGCTCGGACACCCGCCCGCGCTCGCGCTTCGCGGCCGGCCTGGAGCCGGTCACGCCCACGGGGCGTGACATGGTGGACCGCAAGGTGGTGCGGGTGATCACCCCCGGCACGGTGGTGGAGTCCGGGCAGCTTCCGGCCGAGCGCAACAACTACCTGGCGGCGGTGGTCGTCGAGGGCGACCGGATCGGGCTGGCCTACGCCGACCTGAGCACCGGCGAGTTCGCCGTCACCGAGTTCGCCGGCGAGGGGGCCGCGACGCAGGCGCAGGGCGAGCTGGCGCGCCTGCAGGCCGCCGAGGTGCTGGTGCCGGACAAGCCGGAGCTGCGCCTGCCGGGCCTCGAGCCGGCCGCCGCCCGGCTCTCCAGCGACCTCGAGTTCCTCACGAAGGAGGAGCGCGAGCTGCTCCTGCCGGGCGAGCGCGTCGCCCGGCGCGTCGAGCGCGAGAACACGGCGCGCTGGGCCCACGGTCACGTCACGGCGCTGCCCGCCTGGCGCTGGGATCTGCGCAACGCCCGCGACGCGCTGCTGCAGCAGTTCGGCATCCACTCGCTCGCTAGCTTCGGGATCGGCGAGCGGCCGCTCGCCGCCCGCGCCGCCGGGGCGATCGTCCAGTACGCCGCCGAGACGCAGAACGGGGCGGTCGGCAACCTGTCCACGCTCCGCTTCTACACCGCCGGCGATGTGATGTTCCTCGACCCGCAGACGCGCCGCAACCTGGAGCTGCTCGAGGGCACCGGCGGCCGCACCAAGGGCTCGCTGGTGAGCGTGCTCGACCAGACCCGCACGCCGATGGGGGCGCGCCTGCTGCGCCGCTGGATCCAGCAGCCGCTGCTGGACATCGGGCGCCTCACCCAGCGCCAGGACGCCGTGCAGCGCTTCGTGGACGACCCGCTGCTCCGGGCCACCGTGCGCGCCCAGCTCAAGCAGGTCGGCGACATGGAGCGCGTCGTCAACCGCGTGATCCAGGGCATCACGGTGACCACCCCGCGCGACCTGGCCCGGCTGCGCGAGGGGCTGCGCGCGCTGCCGGAGCTGGTCAAGGCGCTGGGCGGGTGGCTGCCGAGCGAGAAGCCGCTGGCCGGGCGGGCGGATCAGCCGGCGGAGGCGGGCGCAGAGAGCTGGCTGTTCGACAGCGCGGACTTCCCGGCGCCCGAGGCTGAGCCGGCGGCCCCGCGTGAGCCGAGCGGCCCGAGCCTGCGCGAGCAGCGCGAGGCGCGCAGGAAAGCGGCGCCGCGCTACGACGGGGACGATCTGTTCGGCGAGGAGGACGAGGAGCCGGTGGCCGAGGACACGAGCGCGGGCCTGCTGGACCAGGAGGCGGAGGCCAGCCAGGACGGACACGCGCATCTGGCGGACGCCCCGCGCTCGCCTGAGCCGGCCCAGGGTGTCCCGGCGCTCGAGCCGCCGCAGCTCGACCCGTGCGCCGACGTGCTGGCCTTCCTCGAGACCGCGCTCGACGACGATCCCCCGGCGCTGCTCGGCGCGGTCGACAACTACCTGCGCACCGTGGAGGGCGAGCAGCCGCGGCGCGTCATCCGCCCCGGCTTCGAGCCGCGCATCGACGCGATCGTCCGGGCGAACAAGATCGCGCGCGACTACTTCAGCAACCTGGAGGCCGAGCAGCGCGAGCGCACCGGCATCAAGTCGCTGCGCGTCGCCTACACCAAGAACTTCGGCTACTACATCGAGATCCCGCGCACCTACACCGGGCCGGTGCCCCCGGACTACATCCGCAGGCAGACGCTGGTCACCGGCGAGCGCTACTTCACTGAGGAGATGAAGCAGCTCGAGGAGCAGCTCGAGAGCGCCAAGTCCGAGCTGGTCGAGATCGAGCGCCGGGCCTTCGGGCGGATCTGCGCCACCGTCGCCGAGCAGGGCCAGCGCCTGCTCGCCACCGCGCGGCTGCTGGCCGAGATCGACGTCTACGCCTCGCTGGCCGAAGTCGCGGTGCGCGGCCGCTACACCCGCCCGCGCCTGTACAAGGACACCCGCCTGCGCATCGTCGCCGGGCGCCACCCCGTGGTCGAGCAGACGCTCGACGAGCAGTTCATCCCCAACGACGCGACGCTCGACACCGAGGAGAACCAGATCCTGCTCGTCACCGGCCCGAATATGTCGGGCAAGAGCACGGTGATGCGCCAGGTGGCCCTGCTGGTGCTCATGGCCCAGATCGGCTCATTCGTCCCGGCGGACGAGGCCGAGATCGGGCTGGTGGACCGGATCTTCACCCGCATCGGCGCCCAGGACGACATCGCGACCGGCCAGAGCACCTTCATGGTCGAGATGACCGAGACGGCGGCGCTGCTGGCGCAGAGCACGCGGCGCAGCCTGATCATCCTGGACGAGGTCGGCCGCGGCACCAGCACCTACGACGGCATGGCGATCGCCCGCGCGATCATCGAGTACATCCACAACGAGCCGCGCCTCGGCTGCCGCACGCTGTTCGCCACCCACTACCACGAGCTCACCGAGCTGGAGCAGGCGCTGCCGCGCGTCAAGAACTACCACATGGCCGCGGTCGAGCAGGATGGCGTGGTGGTCTTCCTCCACGAGCTGCGCCGCGGCGGCGCCGACCGCTCGTACGGCATCCACGTCGCCGAGCTGGCCGGCATCCCGCGCCAGGTGATCCGCCGCGCCGAGGAGCTGCTGGCCGAGCTCGAGGGGCGCCGGGACGCCACCACCCAGCTGCGGGCGGTCCACGCTGGCGGCGATGGTGTCGCTGCGCCTGCCGGCGACCAGGCGCCGGCGGCGCGTCTCGGAGGCAGGGCGCCACGCGCGGCGGCCACCAACGGCCAGCTCTCGCTGTTCGATGTGGCGCCGAGCCCGGCGCTGGAGCTGCTCAAGCGCCTCAACATCAACGAGCTCACGCCGCTCGACGCGCTCAACAAGCTCTACGAGCTGCAGAAGCTGGCCGCCAGCGAGTAGCCGGCGGCGCGGCGCGGGCCCGGTCCGCCGCTGCGGCACAGGAGTTGCTTCGGAGAAGAAGGTGTGGTGGGCAGCTCGCCCGCCACACCTTTACTCACTCCTGTCAGCAGAGGAAATGTGATTATGACCGAGAAGCAGCCTGAGCGCCGCCCGAAGCCGCCGTTCCCCGAGCAGCACCAGCCCAAGCCCGGCATCGAGTCGCAGCTCGACCCGCGGCCGCAGTACAAGGCGCCGGAGTACGTCGGCGCCGGCAAGCTGCGCGACCGCGTCGCGCTGATCACCGGCGGCGACTCAGGGATCGGGCGGGCCGTGGCGGTGCTCTACGCCCGCGAGGGGGCCGATGTCGCGATCGTGTTCCTGCCCGAGGAGCAGCGGGACGCCGAGGAGACCATGCGCGCGGTGGAGGCCGAGGGGCGGCGCTGCCTCCTCATCCCCGGCGACGTCACCGAGCCGGCCTTCTGCAAGGAGGCGGTCGAGCGCACCGTGCGCGAGTACGGCAAGCTCGACATCCTGGTGAACAACGCCGCCTACCAGCAGCACCAGGAGGGGCTGGAGGAGCTCAGCGATGAGCAGTGGGACCGCACCTTCAGGACCAACATCTACGGCTACTTCCGCATGGCGAAGGCGGCCCTGCCGCACCTGAAGCCCGGCGCGTCGATCATCAACACCGGCTCGATCACCGGCCTGGAGGGCAGCAAGCAGCTGCTGGACTACTCGGCCACCAAGGGCGCCATCCACGCCTTCACCAAGTCGCTCGCGCAGAACCTGGTCGAGAAGGGCATCCGCGTCAACTGCGTCGCGCCCGGCCCGGTCTGGACGCCGCTCAACCCATCGGACAAGGAGCCGGAGCAGGTGGCGAAGTTCGGCCAGCAGACGCCGATGCAGCGCCCGGCCCAGCCCGAGGAGGTCGCGCCCGCGTTCGTCTTCTTCGCCTCCAACGTGGACTCGAGCTACATCACCGGCGAGGTGCTGACGCTGCTCGGCGGCGAGACCACCGCAGGCTAGGGGCCGCAGCATCTCTGGGGGCGAAGCGGCGGCCTGCCGCGGCCGCGCCGGCCGCAGGCATCGCCGGCGACTGCTTCGCCCCGAGCGGCGCTACAGAAGCGCCCGCATCGCCGCGCCCAGGCGCGCGATCCCCTCGGCGATCCGCTCCTCGGACTGGAAGCTGAACGCGAGCCGGATCGCGTCGTCGCCCTGGCCGTTGGCGAAGAACTGCGTCCCCGGCACGAAGGTCACGCCGGCCGCCTCGGCCTGCTTCAGCAGCGCCTCGGCGCTCATCCCCTCCGGCAGCCGGCACCAGATGAAGAAGCCGCCCTGCGGCACCGCGGCGCTCCACCCCGCCGGAAGCTCGCGCCGCATCGCCTCGAGCATCAGGTCGCGCTTGCGCCGGTACAGCACGTTCAGCTCGCGGATGTGCGCGTCCAGCCGCCCGTCGGCGCAGTAGCGCTCGACGACGCGCGAGAAGAACGGCTGGCCTCCCTCGAGCTTGAACATCTGCAGCCGCTGGATGAGCTCCGGCCGGCCGCAGGCGAAGCCCATGCGCACGCCGGGGGCCAGGATCTTGGAGAAGGTGCCCACGTGCAGCACCCAGCCCTCCTCGTCCAGCGCCGCCAGCCTGGTCGCCGGCTCGCCCTCGAAGCGCAGCTCGCCGTAGGCGTCGTCCTCCACCACCAGCAGGCCGTACTCGGCCGCCAGCGCCACCAGCCGCCTGCGCCGCTCCAGCGGCAGCAGCGTGCCGGTCGGGTTGTGGTAGGTCGGGATGGTGTAGAGGAACTTCGGGCGCACCCCGCGCGCCCGCAGGTCGCGCAGGATCTGCTCCAGCGCGTCCACGTCCAGCCCCTGGTCGTCGGTGGGCGCGGTGACCAGCTGCGCGCCCGCCGCGATGAAGTTACGCACCGCGCCCATGAAGCTCGGCCCCTCGACGATCACCGTGTCGCCGCGGTCGACCATGACCAGCGGCAGGAGTGCCAGCGCCTGGCTCGAGCCGTGCGTCACCAGGATGTTCTCCCGCCCGGCCTGGATCCCGCGCTCGCGCATGCGCGACGCGATCAGCTCGACCAGCCGCGGGGAGGTGGGGCCGTAGTTCAGCGCCTCGGCGGCATCCTCGAACAGAACCTCGCCGGTGGCCGCGTGCAGATCCTCCACCGGGAACGCCTCGGGCGCCGCGAACCCGTACGAGAGGCTGATCGCCGTCTCCGGGCCATCCGGCCACTCGGCGGTGGCCCGCGCCGTCTTTGCGCGCCGGGCGTAGAGGTCGTCCAGCTTTGGCGCGCCGGCACGCGTGCTGCTCGACATATGCGCTCCTTTTCGCTTGACTCGTGTGACGGGAGTTGCGCGGTGGCGCAGCCCCCGCACCCTTGGAAGAGGTTGACCGTCACTCCGCGACGCTGCGGCGAAGAAGCTCCACCTTGGAGGGGGTGGGAAGGCGAAGCCTCCCCAGATCTATCGCTCGGCGGCGGCGCAGCTGCTGCAGAGCGGTAATGGTGGCGGTGCGGTCAGAGCGTGCTTGCGGGTCCAGGACCGCAGGCCCTGGCGCGGGTGGTGCAGCCTCCCCCGGTACCCCTTCGTCCGCCTCGGAGGGGTTTGGGGAGGCGCAGCCTCCCAGAAATTTCCCTTTCTATCGCTCTGTAGCAGTTTCGCTGCTACAGAGCGATAGAAAAGATAAAGAATGGTAATGAAATGGTTCGCTGCCCGCGTACAGTTCTAGATGAACATTCTGTCATCCACGCCGGAGCCCGCCCGGCAGCTACCCACCAGGTCTACGGCAACCAGCCGCCCGCGGTGAGCAGGCGCGGATGCGCTCGTCGCGGGCGCTCAGCACGCTGGGCGCCGTGGGAGACAGCCATGGAGTGGCTGCTGGTCGTCATCGGGCTGGTGCTGATCGCCCAGAGCTTCTTCGTCGCCGAGTGACCGGCCGCGTGGCACCTGTGCTCGTCAGATGACCGCTCGCGCCGTGACCGAATAGCTTCCCCGGGCCGCCGCTCGGCGTGCCCGCTCCTTCCGCAGCCTCGCGCTGGCCGGCTAGCTCCCCCGTACGGCATTTCGCGCATACCGGGCTCCGGCGATGAGCCTCCCGAGCGCTAGCCCTTCCCGCCCGCCAGCCGCGCGAGCGTCTCCGGCGGCACGGTGGCCTGCGCGAGCGTGCCGCCCAGCGCGTCGAGCTCGGCGATAATCGCCTCGGCCTCCTCGGGCGGGACGAGCGCGACGAGCGCCGAGCTGCCGGCCGCCAGGCGCTCCCCCAGGGCGCGCAGGTCCTCGTCCCGGAAGCCGACGTCCACCCGCTCCGCCGCCTGCGAGCCCAGCCCGGCGCCGGCGTCGATCCCCTGGCGCGGCCCGAGCGGCGCCCCCAGCACAGCGCCGATCGTGCCGATCAGCCAGCCGGCCAGGCTGAGCAGGCCCGCGTCGCGGCGGGCCTCATCGGCCTCGGCCGTCTCCCAGAAGTCCACCTGCCCGTCCGGGCGGCGGGCGATCACCGCGATGTCACCGATGCGCGCCCCGCCCAGCCGCTCGTCCAGCGCCTGGATGGCCCGCCGCGCCTCCTCGGCGCGCTCGGCCCCCTCGAATGTGTACACGACCAGCCGGGTCCGCTCGCTCATTGCACTCGCCCTGCTTGTGCGCCGGCGGGAGGCACGGGCTTTGCTGGCGCCCCACCAGCGCACGGTAGACTCACAGTTGCCGCCGATGCTCTAGAATACCACGGTTTGAGCCGCCAGGAGGACTCGCCGTGATGTTCCAGCTGAGCTTCGCCCCGATGGACGCCGCCGCCGCCGCGGAGGTGTACGGCTGGCGCTACGAGCCGCCCTACCACGTCTACAACCTCGATGACCTGGACCGCGCCTTTGCCGTGGCCTTCCTGACCGACCCCGCCAACCGCTACTGCCGGATCGACGACGGGGCCGGCGAGCTGGTCGCGTTCTGCTGCTTCGGCCTCGACGCCCAGGTGCCCGGCGGCGACTACAGCGCCGACGCGCTCGACATCGGCATGGGCGTGCGGCCGGACCTCACCGGCCGCGGCCTCGGGCATCGCTTCGCCGCGGCGGTGATCGACTTCGCCCTGCGAACGGAGGCGCCCGCTGCGCTGCGGGTGACGGTGGCGGCCTTCAACCTGCGCGCGCAGCGGGTCTGGATGAAGAACGGCTTCCTGCCCGCTCAGTCGTTCCTGGCGCCCAGCGGGCGGGCCTTCGTGATGTTCACCGCTCCAGCAGATCGCACGCCTGCGCCCGCCACGCCTCGCCCTGGCGGGTGAGCCGCAGCGTCACCACCTCGAAGGGCCGGCAGGCGACCGGGAACGCCTGCCCGAGCCAGCGGAGCGTGCCGGCGCCCCCGCGCCCGTGGCGGTCCGCCAGCCGCACGATGTAGCCGTCGCCGTCATCGGCCGGCTTAAGCGCGGTCAGCTCCAGCTCGCCCGCCTCCAGCTCCAGCAGGCTGGCCTGCGCCGGGAGCGAGCCGGCGTGGCTGTGGGTGGTGATCGCCGTCACCGGGTAGTTCAGCGCCCGCGCCGCCTGCACCACCCCGGCATCGCGCCAGTCGCCGACGTGCGGCACCAGCGCGACGGTGAACTCCTGCAGCCCCTGGTCGATCCAGTCGTAGCGCTGCTTCGTGCCGATGATGTGCGGGATGTGGTAGGCGTAGGGCGACGAGCGCAGGATCGACAGGCGCATCATGCTCTCGCGCACATCGCAGCCGTACTTGCCGTCGTTGAGCACCGCGAGCCCGGCGGTCTGGCCGGGGCGACCGCGCGCCTCGCCGCTGACGTCCATCCACATGTGGGTCGGCACCTCGGCGCCGTTGCACGGGCGCGGCACCCAGCCGAAGGGCGCGTCGTGCGCGGAGGCCGGCGAGTCCACCGCCACGTCGAACGCCAGCTTGACCATCTGCCAGCGCCCCTGCCAGTGGAGCCAGTTGCGCACGATCAGCTGGCGCTCGCCGGCGCGCAGGATGAGCTGCTGCAGCCAGGTGCTGCCCTGGTAGCTGCGCTCCACCAGCAGCGACGCCTGCAGCGGCCCGGTGTCGGCGACGGTGATCGACGCCTCGCCAAAAGTCCCCACCACGTTCTCGTAGGACTGGACCTGGTGCGACCAGGTGTCGCTGGTGTCCTCCAGGACCTGCCCCACGTTCCAGCCGCCGGGGCCGACCAGCTCCAGGCCGCTGCCCTTGTCCACGCACGAGACGATCGCGCCGCTCGCCGGGTCCAGCGTCACGGCCAGGTGCTCGTTCTCCAGGCTCGTGGCGTCCGCGCGCACGGGCGAGGGCGGGGCCTCGGGGGAGCGCGGGAGGTCGCGCGGCGCATCCTCCGCGCGGGCGAAGCGGTACAGCCGGTAGCCGAGCGGCGGCAGCTCGGCGCGGAACACCAGCCGGCTGATCCCCCAGCGCGGGCCGGCGAGCGCGGCGTCGGCCTCGATCAGCTGGTGCGTGACCGGCTGGCCGGCCTCGTCGGTGAGCTGCCAGCCGTTATCCTCCCACCCCTGCCAGTCGGTCCAGGGCTCGTACTCGACGTAGCCGGCGAAGGGCTCAGGGAAGGGGTTGAACAGCAGCACCGAGCCGCCCGGGCCCTGCGTGTCGACCCGCGCGCCGATCAGGCGGCCGGCGTCGTCGGCGATCTCCGTCGCGCCGTGCAGCACCCGCCCGAGCGCGGCCAGCGCCTCGTCGGTCGCCACCTTGATGCAGGTGCCGCCGAGGATGTCGTGGAACTGGTTGAAACACAGGTCGTGCCACAGCGCGTCCAGCTGCTCGCGGGGCGCGGGGGCGCCCGCCCACACCTCGGCCTGCGTGGCCAGCCGCTCCGCCGTGAGCAGCCGGCACTCGGCCTGGCGGTGGATGCGCTTCAGGGCGCTGACCGCCGTGTAGCAGCCGACGGCGTGGTACTGCAGCTCGCCCGACACCACCGGCAGCTCGGCGTCGCTGGGCAGCGCGGCGAAGAAATCGTCGGGCGTGCTGAAGCGGATCTCGATATCTTCGCGCTCGGCGGCGAGCTTCTGCAGGTTCTCGATCTGGCGCTTCGTCGGCCCGCCGCCGTGGTTGCCGACGCCGAAGAAGCACATGGTGTGGCCGAGGCCGGCGGGCAGGTCCGTCAGCGCGCGCACGATGTGCTCCGTCAGATCCTCGCTGCGCGACGTGTAGGCGCCGGCGATGCGGAAGGCGGGGATGCGGCTGCCGTCCGGCCCCTCCCACCAGAACACGCGCGCCGGCAGGGACTTCTCCCACTCCTGCGGGCGCATGAACACGTAGGCGTCGAACCCGCAGCCGCGCAGGATCTGCGGCAGCGTGCCGGCGTGGCCGAAGCTGTCCACGCAGTAGGCGATGCGCGGCTCGACGCCCAGGTGCTCGCGCATCCAGCGCTTCGCCAGCAGCACCTGCCGCACCAGCGACTCGCCGCTCGGGATGTTCATGTCCGGCTGGATGACCATGCCGTTCACGACCGACCAGCGCCCGGCGCGGATGTGCGCGCGGATGCGCTCGAACAGCTCCGGGTCCTCCTGCGCGACCCAGCGGTAGACCTGCGACTCGCCGCGGGTGAAGCGGAAGGCCGGGTACTCGTCCAGCCGGTCGGCGGCGGAGCGGCTGGTGGCCAGCGCCTCGGCGCGGCCCTCGGTCCAGCGCCACAGCCACACAGGGTCGAGGTGCGCCTGGCCGATCATGTGGACGACGGTGCGAGTCATTACAGCATTCCTCTCGCTAGACAGGACGTCGGTGACAGGATGTGTGCGGCGGACGGTTCGTGGAGTGCGGCGCGGCCGCGTAACCCCTGTCAGAGAGGCGGCGTGTGGCCGCCAGCGCCGCCGGCGGCAGCGATAGCCACAACCTCCCCTCGGCATGTGCGCCGCGACTATAGTACAATGATCGGCCGGGTGTTCGTGTCATTTCGGAGGTAGGACCTCCGTGGAGTAGCTATGCAACCGGACAATCTCGCCGCCGGGCAGCAGGTCCCGCCCGATATGGAGGAGGCGCCCGGGCTGGCGGACTGGCTCTACGCCGCGCCCGCTCTGCTCGGCCGGCACATCGCTCTGCTGGCCGCGTGGATCGCCACCTGTGGCAGCCTGTTCATGAGCGAAGTGCTGCACTGGATCCCCTGCCTGCTCTGCTGGTACCAGCGCATCCTCATGTACCCGCTCTCGGTGATCCTGCTGGTCGGGATCCTGCGGCGCGACCGCGGGCTCCACTGGTACGTGCTGCCGCTCTCGCTCAGCGGCACCGTGGTCTCGCTGTACCACTACCTGCTGATCATGACCGACTGGCTGCCGCCGCCGCCGTGTAATACCGATGTGCCCTGCACCGTCGACTACATCAATATCCCCGGCGCGCTCAGCTTCGTGAAGGTGCCGTTCCTGGCGCTCGTCGCCTTTGTGCTGATCAGCATCTTCATCGGCTTCTGGGCGCTCTACCAGGCCGAGCAGGATGCGCAGGCCGACGACGATGCGGCCCAGGCGGCTCCTGCGCCGCGCTTCGGGGCATCCTCCATCGGCGCGGTCGCGATCGCCGCCGGCGTCGCCGCGGTGTTCGTCGTCGTCGGCCTGGTGACGTAGCCACACAGCGGCGGCCAGAACCAGCGCTGTGCCCGGGTGCGCCCGCTTTGTTCGTCGGATCGGGCGCATCTCAGCCTCTGGACCGACGCGCGATTCGCTCGCGTGTGCTATTCTGTCGCTCTCCACACCAGCCCTCCAGTCGGCCTAATGATTCGGGAGGTTTGCACGTGTCCTACCGCACGCTGTCGCCATCGATCTTCGGCCGCGAGGCGCCGCTCGGCGAGCTTGCGGCCGCGCTGGACGAGGTGCGGCGCGGCGCGGGCCAGGTGGTGTTTCTCGCCGGCGAGGCCGGGGTCGGCAAGACGCGCCTGGTGAACGAGTTCCTCGCCCGGCTGCCGCAGGGCGCCGGCGTCGAGGTGCTGCGCGGCAACTGCTTCGACGAGGACCCGGCCGAGCCGTACGCGCCCTTCCGCGACCTGCTGCGCTCGCTGGTTCACGCCCGCGGCCCGGAGGCGGTGGCGGCGGCCGCCGGCCCGTGGGCTGGCGATCTCGGCCGGCTGCTGCCGGACGTCGCGCCGGCGGCGGGGGTGGCTGGCGGGGGCGAGGCGTACCCCGAGAAGCGCCGCATGTTCGAGGCGATCTACCGCGCCGTGCGGCCGGGCGACGGGCCGCGGGCGGCGGTGCTGGTGCTCGAGGACCTGCACTGGTCGGATCGCACCAGCCAGGAGCTGATCGCCTTCCTGGCGCGGTCGATCGTGCGCGACCGGGTGCTGCTGATCGGCACCTACCGCACCGACGAGCTGCACCGCCGCCACCCGCTGACTCACCTGATCGCCGACCTCACGCGCGAGCGCCTGTACCGCGAGCTGCGCCTGGCGCCGCTGGAGCGCCCCGAGTTCGGCCTGATGGTCGAGGCCACGCTGGAGCGGGCGCTGCCGGCCGGCTTCGTGGACGCGCTCTACGAGCGCACCGAGGGCAACCCCTTCTTCGCCGAAGAGGTGATCGGCGCGCTGGTGGCGCACGGCCGGCTCGACGCGCTGGTCGAGGCGGCGCGCACCTGGCGCCGCTTCAGCATCCCCGAGCTGCCGCTCTCGGTGCGCGACAGCATCGCGCGCCGCACGGCGGACCTGGATGCCGACACCGCGCGGGTGCTGCGCTACGCGGCGGTGATCGGCCGCCGCTTCGACTTCGACCTGCTCGCGCGGGTGACTGCGCTGCCCGAGCCCGATCTGCTGCGGGCGCTCGCGCAGCTTGTCGAGCGCCAGCTGATCGCTGAGGAGGCCGACGCCCCCGAGGACCGCTACGGCTTCCGCCACGAGCTGGTGCGCGAGGCAGTGCTGGAGGGCCTGCTGCGGCGCGAGCGGCGCGGGATGCACCGCGAGGTGCTGCTGGCGCTCGAGGCGCTGCACGGCGCCGAGACGGCGGACGTGGTGGACCAGCTGGCGCACCACAGCCTGCAGGCGCGCGAGACGGAGCGCGCGGCCCGCTACGCGGCCCAGGCCGGCGACCGCGCGGTCTCGCTCTACGCCTACCGCGAGGCGCTGGCCCACTACGAGGTCGCGCTGGAGATGGCCGAGCATGCGGATGAGCGCGAGCGCGCGGGGCTGCTGGCGCGCCTCGGGCACGCGGCGTACGCAGTGGGCGACGTGCGCCGCAGCGCGGAGTACTGGCGCGAGGCGCAGGAGATCTACGCCGGGCTCGGCGAGCGGCGCCAGTCGGCCGACCTGCTGCGCTGGCTCGGGCGGGCCGCCTGGGAGCTCGGCGACCAGGCCGACGCGTTCGCCAGGACCCACGCGGCGCTGGCGGCCCTGGAGGGCGAGCCGCCCTGCCGTGAGCTGGCGATGGCCTACAGCGCGCTCTCGCACCTGTACATGCTGACCGAGCAGTCCCACGAGAGCATCGTCTGGGGCGAGCGGGCGCTGGCGCTCGCCGAGGAGCTCAGCGACGATGCGGTGAAGACCCACGCCCTCAACAACGTCGGCGTCTCGCAGTGCGAGCTGGGCGACTACGAGCGCGGCATCGCGGCGCTGGAGCGCAGCCTGGCGATCGCCCGCGACGCGCGGCTGCCGCTCGACGCGGTGCGCGCCTGCTTCAACCTCGCCGGGCAGCTCACGCACGTCGGCGAGTTCCGGCGCGCCGCCGAGGTCGCGCGCGAGGGGCTGGCCCTGGCTGAGGCGGGCGGCCTGGAGCAGCGCGCCGCCGCCAGCCTCGCCAAGCTGGTCTGGTACGAGATCGAGCTCGGCAGCTGGGATGAGGCGCAGGCGCACCTCGACCAGGTCGCACGCGCCGCCGACGAGGGGGTGCTGATTGAGCAGGTGTACTGTTCGCAGTTGCGCGCCGAGCTGCTGCTGGCCCGGGGTGAGGCGCAGGCCGCCCGCGAGCTGCTGGAGGCGATCGAGCCGCGGCTGCCCGCCCCGGGCGACTGCTACGAGGCCGTCAACACCTGGCAGCTGCTGGCGCTGACGTATGCGGCGCAGGGGGACATGGGGCGGGCAGCCGCGGCGGTCGACGAGGCGGTGCGGGCCTGGAACATCGGCGGTCGCCCGCGCAAGGCGGTGTACCTGCTGCCGGACGCGATCGACGTGTATCTGCGCGCGCGCCGGACGCGGGACGCGCAGACGCTCCTGGCGCTCGCTGAGACGTTGAGCGTCTCCTCGGCGCTGACGCCCCCTGAGCAAGCGCTCCTGGCCGATGCGCGCGGCCAGCTGGAGCAGGCGCCGGAGCGAGCTGCGGCGCACTTCCGCGAGGCGGCTGAGGCGTGGCGCCAGATGGGCCTCCCGCTGCGCGAGGCGCAGGCCCGCCGGCGGCTGGCGGCGTCACTGCTGCGCAGCCGTACCTCGGCGGCCCAGGAGGAGGCCCGCAGCCAGCTGGAGGCGGCCCGCGGCCTGGCCGAGGCGATCGGCGCGCGCCTGGAGCTCCGGGCGGTGGGGGCGCTCGAGCGCCAGCTGGGAGCCGGCCGGCGCTCGTCGGCGCGCGGGGACGGGCTGACGCCGCGCGAGCGCGAGGTGCTGTGCCTGCTCGCCCGCGGCGCGTCGAACCGCGCGATCGCCGAGGCGCTCGTGATCTCCGAGAAGACGGTCGAGGTGCACGTGAGCAACATCCTCAGCAAGCTGGGGGCCACCTCGCGCACCCACGCCGCGGCCCTGGCGCGCGAGCAGGGCCTCGACGCGGCGGCGTAGAGCGGCCGCGCCGCATCTCGCCGCCCTCCATCCTCTCCGCCTTTGGTCCTAGGGGGTTGCCCTTTCCCCCTAGGCCATCCGTCCCGGCCAAGATACGGGCTTCCCCTGATGCCCGCGCCGCCCCTTCCCGCTATGATGTGCGCGTAGCAACGGAGCGGGCATGCTTCGCGCCTGCTGGCTGCCGCGGTGCGGTGGTATCGCGGCCCAGCCGCGCGTCTCACCACTGTGCGGCCGCAGAGCGGCGGGAGAGGGGATAGAGGCGAATCCTCGCCGCGCCCACCGCCGGCCCGGGCGAAGCATGCCAGGGGGAGGAGCAGATCGATGATTGATCTCGAGTATGAGCTGGTGCGGATGAAGCTCCGGGAGCGAGAGAAAGAGGCGGAGTTGATGCGGCAGGTCCGCGAGGCCCGGGCGGGGCGGTCCTGGTTCCACGCGTTCCGCCGCGCGCTGGGTGGCGGCCGCGCTCAGCCGCGCGAGAAGGTCGTGGTGAAGGTGCTCGAGACCGATGGCAAGCTCACCTGCCCGGACGATGTGCTGGTCCACCGCCCCTGGCGCGACCGGGCGGCGTAGCAGAAGCCTTACCGAGGCGGAGGGAGACGCCTCATCGAGACGAAGGAGACGCCCGAGCGGGCGGAGACGCCTCACCGAGGCGTCTCTTCTTATTCCTGGGGAAGCACGATCTCGCGGCGCTCGGGGTCAGGGTGGCGCCGGTACAAGATCGCCACCCCGCCGATGAGCGCCACCAGCGTGCTGCCCGTCTCCTCCACCAGCGTCGCGGTGAGCTGCCGCCGCTGGTCCTGGTGCTCCAGAAACTTCACCTTGATCAGCTCGCTGCCGAGCAGCGCCTGGTCCACCGCGGCGACGACGTGCTCGGTCAGGCCGTTCTTCCCGATCTGGACGACCGGGCGGAGATCGTGCGCGAGGCGCCGGAGCCACTGGCGCTGCCCGCTGCTGAGTTCCTCCATTGTGTCTCTCCTCGACATAATGCTATCTTCGGGTTTGTCCGCGGGCGGCGCAGCGGCAGCCGCGCCACGCGCCGCGCGTGAAAGCCGGTGGATGCCACGTTCTCCTGTGTGCAGGGCCTTGTAGCGCCCTGCGGCGCGTGTTATAGTGCGCACAAAGTCGCGGCGCTGCACCAGGAGTCACGATGTTCACCGAGAACAGCTCGATCTTCGGCCCCGCCTCAGCGAGCGAGGCGCAGGTGTGCGCGCTCATCCTCGGGCGCGACCACGGGGAGTACAGCGAGTACGATATCCGCTCCGTGATCATCCCGACCTACTACGAGCTCTGCCGGCCGGTGGGCATCGACCCGGTGCTGCCGATCGCGCAGATGATCCACGAGACCGGCAACCTCACGAGCTTCTGGTCGCAGCGGCCGCAGCGCAACCCGGCCGGGATCGGCGTCAACGGCCGCAAGCAGCCGAACGAGCCGGCCGAGAAGACCAACTGGGCGTTCAACACCCAGCGCGGCATGTGGGAGTCGGGGGTCAGTTTCGCCTCCTGGCGGGACGACTCGATCCCGGCCCACATCGGGCGGCTGCTGGCCTACGCGCTGCCGAAGGGGGCGGAGAACGAGGCGCAGCGGACGGCGATCGAGCGCGCCCTGCGCTACCGCATGCTCCCGGACGCGCTGCGCGGCTCGGCGCCGACGCTCAGGCAGCTCGGGCGCGCCCACAACCCCACCGGCCAGGGCTGGGCCAGCCCGGGCACCGACTACGGCGCCAAGATCGCCGCCATCGCCAGGCGTATCGTCGAGACGCGCCCCTGATCCACGGCGGACAATCCACGGAGGACACGGAGAGCTTTTCATCCGTGCCCTCCGCGCCCTCCGTGGAACGGTTCTCCGTGCCCTGCGTGGATCACTCCTCAGGCGAGCGGATCCCCAGCACCACCGTCTGGTCGGGCGTGACCCACTCGCCCGGCGCCGGCTGCGTGCTCACGACCGCGTACGGCACGTAGTCGTCGAAGATGTCCGGGATGCGCTCGCGGCTCTGGTAGTCCACGTAGACGTTGGTGATGCCCATGCCGGCGAGGATGTCCTTGGCCTGGTTCTCGCCGAAGCGCTTGAGGTCGGGCATACGAACCGCCCCCGGCACCGGCGGCGCGACCTCGGCGATCAGGTCCGCGGTGCACGGCGGTATGTCCTCGGGCCGCAGCGCCAGCACCGGCCGGTCGTTGAAGGTGGTCGACATGCCCTCCCAGGTGTACTGGATCTCCTCCGACGGGTCGGGCGGCGGGAACTTCCAGACATAGATCGTCCGCAGCATATCCTCCGGCAGCGGGTTGTCCGGCTGGGGCATGCAGAACGCGCTGGCGGGATCGAAGCCGGCGCCAGCCGAGACGTCGACCTGCGCGTCGCTGACCTGCGCCACGGTGAGCTCTTCGAACAGGCCGCAGCCGGCCGAGCGCGGCGTGGCGGTGGGCGCCGGGGAGGGCAGGGCGCCGGGCAACGCCGCCGGGATCTGGCCCTCGGTCAGCATCCCCGACGCGAACAGCTCCTCGGTGTAGTTGCCGTACGGCCCGGGCAGGCGGCAGATCTGCCTGCGGACCACCGTGGGGGGCAGCTCGAACTCGATCGGCACCTGCCCGTTCGGGTAGGGCTCGGCGAGCAGGCGGCTGAAGCGCGGGTTAGCGAACAGCTCCTCCATGATGTTGTGCCAGATCACGCCGCCGCCGGTGAGGCTCTCCACCTTGGCCGTCGGCTCGTTGTTGTTGTTGCCGGTCCAGACGCCGACGGTGACGTAGGGCGTGTAGCCGACGGCCCACGCGTCGCGCCAGTCGTTCGAGGTGCCGGTCTTGACCGCCGCCGGCCGGGAGAGCTTCAGCTTGCTGTTCAGGCCCCACACCGGCTCGCGCGCCCGGTCGTCGCTGAGCATATCGGTGATGATCGCGACGTGGTCGGGGTTCAGCGCCGGCCGCGGGCGCGTCGGCTTGAACTCCTGCAGGACGGTGCCGTCCGGGCCGACGACGCGCAGGATCGAGACCGGCGGGTAGTAGCGGCCGCCGCTCGCCAGCGTGTTGTAGGCCGTCGTCAGGTCGAGCGGGGTAACTTCGCCGCCGCCCAGCGTCAGCGCCAGGCCGTAGTAGTCGCTGCCGCGCCGGAGCGTGCGGATGCCGGCGCGCTCCAGCAGGTTGATCGTGTGGTCGATGCCGGCGAACTTGAGCGCCTTGACCGCCGGCATGTTGAGGGAGTTCGCCAGCGCGGTGCGCATGCGCACCGGGCCGTTCCAGCGCCCGTTGTAGTTCTGCGGCTCGTACCACTCGCCGTCCAGCAGCGGGAACTTCGTCGGCACGTCCCAGATCACCGTCTCGGGCGTCATGCCCTTCTCCATCGCCGCCAGGTAGGTGAAGGGCTTGAGCGCCGAGCCGGGCTGCCGCTCGCGCACGGTAACGTTCACCTGCCCGTCCACCACGTTGCCGGTCTCGCCGGGGGTCTTGGTGGGCAGGACCTTGTTGTAGTCGATGCTACCGACCATCGCCAGGATCTGGCCGGTGTTGGGCTGCATCACCACCACGGCGGCGTTGTGGATGTTGCGCTCCTCGAGCTCCTGGATGCGCTCGGCCGCCTTGCGCTGCACCATGCGCTGCAGCTCCAGGTCGATCGTCGTGTAGATCGAGAGCCCGTGGTTGGCGAACTGCGGCCCAAACTGCTCCTCGAGCTGCTTGCGGACGTAGAAGACGAAGTGCGGCGCGTTGAGCGGCACCTCCTGGCTGGCGAAGACCAGGTCCTGCGCCGCCGCCCGGCGCGCCTCCTGGTCCGAGATCATATTCTCGTCCACCATCTGACGCAGCACTGCGATCTGGCGCCACTTGGGCGGCGGGGTACCGCGCGGCAGCTCGTAGTTCGGGTCGAGCCAGCCGTCGCCGAGCACGACGCCCTTGAGCACGCCGCCGTCCAGGTAGTTGATCGGGTCGTAGGCGGAGGGCAGCTGCGGCAGGCCGGCCAGCAGCGCCGCCTGCGGCAGCGTGAGGTCCTTGGCCGTCGTGTCGAAGTAGACGTCGGCGGCGGCCTCGATGCCGTAGGCCAGGTTGCCGTAGTAGATCTCGTTCAGATAGAGCTCGAGGATCTCGTCCTTGCTGAAGCGCTCGGACATCTCCCGGGCCAGGATGATCTCGGTGATCTTGCGCTGGTAGCGGTTCTCGTAGGCGCGCTCCTCGTCGGTCAGCAGCACGAGCTTGATCAGCTGCTGGGTGATCGTGGAGGCGCCGCCGGTCTCCTCGCCCTCGGCCAGGCTGGTGAGCAGCGTGCGGACGATGCCGACGAAGTCGACGCCGGGGTTCTCGTAGAAGGTGCTGTCCTCGATCGCGATCGTGGCGCTGATCAGGTTCGTCGAGATCTGGTCGAGGCTGACGCGGGTGCGCTTGCCCGCGCCGAAGAACTCGTACAGCAGCTCGCCGTTGCGGTCGTAGAGCCGGGTGGTCTGGAACGCGCTCGCGTCGTCGATCGCGTCGAGCCGCGGCGTGAGCGAGTCGGCCAGCTGGGTGTAGGCACCGTAGGCGGTGCTCACGCCGCCCAGCAGGAGCAGCCCGAACGCCACGCCGAGGGCCGCGATCAGCTGTGCGAGGCGCGAGCCGATGCCTGCGGAGGACGCGGAGCTGCGGCGGAGCATCCCGGGGGTTGGGCGGGCGCGCGGCACCGGCCGGCCGGCGAGCGAGAGGCGGAACCGCCGGGCGCGCGGGTCGTACTTCTGTGCCATGGCCGCAATTGTACCACGGTCGGCGGCGCGCCCGCTAGATCGGGCGGGTGATGCGGCGCTGAAAGCGCTGGAACGAAACCGGTAGCGCGTTCGTCATAGTGAAGAGGGCTTGCGGCCGTGTATGCTACAATGCGCCTGCGCCGCCGTTGGTGATATCTGCTATGCGCCTCGAAGAACTGAACGGCCGCATGCTCGGCCGCTATCGCGTCCTCGAACTGATCGGCCGCGGCGGGATGGCCGCCGTCTACCGCGCCCACGACACCGCGCTCAAGCGCGACGTGGCGCTTAAGATTCTGTACCCTCAGTACAGCGGCGACGAGGGGATCGTCGAGCGCTTCCAGCGCGAGGCGGTGGTGGCGGCGCGGCTCGACCACCCCAACATCGTGCCGATCTACGATGTCGGCGAGGCCGATGGGCTGACCTACATCGCGATGCGGCTGCTCGGCACGCGCTCGCTCGCCGACCTGCTGCGCGAGCGCGGCACGCTGCGCGCCGAGGAGCTCGCGCCGATCGTCGACCAGATCGCCGCCGCGCTCGACTACGCCCACGCGCGCGGCGTGGTCCACCGCGACATCAAGCCGGCGAACATTCTGCTGGAGGGCTCGAGCCCCGGCGCGGCCGCCCTGGTCCCCGACCTGCGGGCGGTGCTCACGGACTTCGGCATCGCGCGCTCGCTCGACACCTCGGGCATGACCGGCACCGGGATGCTGATCGGCACCCCGGACTACATGGCGCCGGAGCAGATCCGCGGCAACCGCCAGATCGACGGCCGGGCCGATATCTACGCGCTCGGCGTGCTGATCTACCGCGCGCTGACCGGGCGCCGGCCGTTCGAGGGGTCGACGCAGGAGGTGCTGATCGGCCACCTGGAGGGCGCGCCGATGCTCCCCTCGCGCATCGACCCGTCGCTCCCGCCGGAGGTCGACCTGGTGATCCGCCGGGCGATGGCGCGCAGGCCGGAGGACCGCTACCAGACGGCCGGGGAGCTGGCGCGCGCGCTGCGGCACGCCCTCGGCCTCGATGTGCCGG